>NZ_JAIVFR010000270.1 GCF_020829685.1 Nostoc sp. CHAB 5715
TCCCTTGGCTGCAGGAGCATGGCTAAAGCCAATGGGCATTGCAACAAGAGATACCTTTTATTACAGTTGCAGGAACTTTGGGAGGTGGTGCTTTAGCTGCTACTGCCCTGAATGCCTTGGTGGAGTCATTGATTAATAAGCCAGATTGTCATTGTTACCTCAAAAATGTAGTAGATTCCGGTGAGTTCTAAACGATTAGTACTTAGTACTCAGCGCTCGTTCAGAACTCAGTACTAATAAAAATAATATTATTTAACAAATATACTTCTTTACAATTCGCAATAAAAAGCGAAGCGGAATTTTCCGTTGCAGGGTTCTGCTGAAACCGAAGGTTAACAATCTATGAATTCAGAAGCCCCGATCGGGGTCAGTATGTGGTACTTCACTAATTCAATAATTCATAATTGTGGCCATAGGCCAATACCGTTCAGTTACAGCTATTTTCAGGTAAATAGACCACGCGGTAGGGGTAAAGCGCATTGCTCATTGGTGTCAACTTAACGTAAAAGTCATGTCCCGCAAGGAACTTAAGTTCCTTGCTAATAGCGAAAGTCATCTCTTGATGACTAAATAATCCGAAAAATTTTTAGTCTACTTCAGTAGACTTGAGCTATTAGCCTTGGAATTCATTCCAAGGCGGGTGAGGAAGTTAACAGATAAGCGATTTTTAGCTTAAGTTGACACCAATGAGCATTGCTAAACCCCTACGATAGATGTGGTTCAAATACATGAAAACTGCTGTAAGCCCAAAAACCTTGGTAGAGACGCGAAATTTCGCGTCTCTACAGGTCTAAAATCAGTACCAAAAATCCTTCACTGAACTGTATTGGGCCATACGCTACCAATTTGGTATAAGTTGCAATATAAATTAGAAAATTTTATAGTAAACAGACTCTGGTAATTAGAGTATAAATTATCATGCTATCCAAGCTATAGCGAAGTATAAATCAATATAAGTGCGTTAAAGGAACTTAGAAGTAAAGATAACTCAGATGTATAATTAGCGCGTCTCCTCCATAATCTCTAAAAAGCTAGCGATTTCGGATTTACAGGCTTTCTATTTTTTACTTTAATAAGGGGCATATGTGTCAACAAGAAAAAAAAGATACTTCGATAATTAGACTGGCATTATGGCTTGCCTTAGCTACAACTCCTATGGCAGCAAATTTACTGGTGTCACAACCCATGCTGGCACAGTCGAAACCTGAAACTCCTTCTTTTACACTGCCGCAAACAGTGCAGAATGGGACGACAGTAAGGATTGATGGTTCAAGTAGCTTGAGTGCAATCAACCAAAGCCTGAAAGAAAATTTTGAAAAACAGTTTTCTGGCGCAAAGGTTGAAGTTGCTGCTAACGGCACTGATACGGCACTGAAAGATTTGCTAGATGGCAAAATCGACATAGCAGCAATGGGGCGTGGGTTGACGCCAGCAGAAAAAGCCCAAGGACTGGAGCAAGTTCGCTTGCACCGTGAGAAGATTGCGATCGTGGTTGGTGCAGATAATCCTTTCAAAGGAAACTTGACTAGTAGGCAATTCGCCCGGATTTTCCGGGGACAAATTACAAATTGGTCACAGCTAGGAGGGCCTTCAGGGAAGATTCGGTTAATCGATCACCCTAACACGAGTGAGACTCGCAATACTTTTCGGACTTATCCAGCCTTCAACACTGCTGAATTTGCTACAGGGCCCAATGCTACCCAACTAACTGAGGATAATACCGCAGAAATCATCAAACAACTGGGCAAAGACGGCATCAGCTATGTGTTAGCTAATCAGGTGTCAAAATTGAAAGGTGTGCGAGTTCTGCAATTACATCAAGCCTTACCAGATGATGAGAAATATCCCTTCTCCCAACCTTTAGTTTACGTTTACAAAAAAAATCCGAGTTTAAGCACAGTAGATTTTCTCGGCTTTACCCTTGCACCCCCAGGACAGAAGGCTATAGAACAAGGTAGAACTGCCGAAGCAGAGGCGATCGCCACCAACGTATTACAACCCGTCACAGCTTCCCCAGGTGTCCAAACGACACCTGCTGCTACGCCTTCCCCTAGTGCAACTACTTCTGCATTTGCCGAACAGCCATTTGTGGCTCCTGCTACTACACAACCCAGTCCAATTGTCAATAGGGAAACACCATTTTGGTTGCTCCTACCTTTGTTTTTTACTCCTGTAGCTGGAGCGTTCCTATGGTGGGTTTTGGGAAAACGCCCATTGTCTACTGAGAAAACAGACAACTTACCAGAATCAGATCCTCGTCCACCCAGCACAGAAAATGGAGAAATGGCAGTACTCAATGCCAGCACAGCTTCCTCCATTAACAAAGCGATGCTTGAGGAGCAGCCAGTGCCGCATTTGCAAGAGCAAGAAAGCCCCGATCGCACTCCTTTCAACATCTATGCTCAAACAGAATCTGACCTGACCCAGAATGCTACTCAAGGGACATCAAATTTAGTACGAGAGGGAACTAATGGACCGTCTAATTCCTATGAAGACACAACATCAAGCGTAGCTAATGGCTCAGAAAATAACAACTTGGGAGCAGCAGCTTTAACTAATAGTGCGGCTCTAGCAACGGGCATCGGAGCGGCTAGCTGGTCTGCCTTTAGGAACAAAGAAACAGAAGCGGATGCAACTGATGAGATAGGTAAGCCAAGTAATTATACTGAGGTAAACCCTGAGCCTGATTCTGGCGAAATTGAATGGGATTCTGATGAAATTGAATGGGACACAGAAGCCCCGGCAGCTGTAGTAAATACTTCATATCCTCACCTGCCTAATATTCCAGAAGAGGTATCTGATGTGGAACTGCCTTTATCTGAGGAGATAGCCCCACTCCCCGAATTACCAGATGTGCCAGAAGTAACATCTGATTTTGGGTATTGGGACACAGAAGTTAGTGAAGATCAGATAGATGAGCAACTTCAGGCAGAATTGAACTGGCTAGAGAGTATTACCTCAACTGAGGATACAGACTCAGTAGATGAATTGCCCTTACCAGTGTCTGAGGAAGTGACAGCCGATGTAGAACCATCAACGGCACAAACCTCCTCACTGCTCGATTTGCCAGAATTATCAGAAGAAGATGTATTCAATGTGGTAGCGGACGCAGCTGAACCCACTGTCAATTTGCCAGAGGAAGAATCTCAAGCAGAGCCTACTGTTGAGCAAGGTATTGCTGAAAATGACTCCACAGATTTAGCGGGTGCTGCGGCTTTAGCAGCAGGCGTAGGAATTGCAGGCTGGACTACCATTTCTGGATTAGATACCAAAGGACAAACTGATACTACGGTTGACAGTGTGCCGATTGCGGCCGAAACATCTGCCGATTTGATAGAGGCAGAAGAAGAGAGCAGTATTTTGCTCACACCGCATACTTCTACATCGGCTCATGTTTCTTGGGAGATATCCGAACTCACGAAGGCAGCGCTGCTCCAACAGGGCGGCTCTCAATTGGTAGTGCGGCTTTACGATGTAACTGGAATAGACTTGAGTTATCAAACTCCTCACTTGGTGCAGGAGTATGAATGTGAAGAGACAGCACACGATCGCTTTGTGGAAATTCCCATCAGCGATCGCGATTACATAGCTGAAATTGGCTATGTCGCTTATGGCGAGTACTGGTTATTCATCGCCCGTTCAGCAATTGTTCGTGTCTTCAGTCCTGTCCATCCAGATCCCATAGTTGATGATATAGCAATTGCGGATCAAACAGATATTCACTTGGGAGATGTCGAAGAAGAGAGCAGTATCGTCTTCACACCACATACTTATACATCGGCTCATGTCTCTTGGGAGATTTCCGAAACCAAGAAGGCAACGCTGCAACAACAGGGCGGCTCTCAATTGGTAGTGCGGCTTTACGATGTAACTGGGATAGACTTGAGTTATCAAAGTCCTCACATTGTCCAGCAGTATGAATGTGAGGAGACAGCAGACGATCGCTTTGTGGAAATTCCCATCAGCGATCGCGATTACATAGCTGAAATTGGCTATATTGCTGATGGCGATGCCTACGGCGGTAAACTACGCTGGTTGTTCATCGCCCGTTCAGCGATCGTTCGTATCTTCAGTCCAGTACCTACAGATTCCACCGTTGAAGATGTAGCGTTAACAAGTGAAACACCTATTGTTCATACAGATTCCACCGTTGAAAATGTAGCGTTAACAAGTGAAACACCTATTGTTCATACAGATTCCACTGTTGAAGATGTAGCATTAGCAAGCGAAACAGCTATTGGCTTGGTAGATGTCCAAGAAGAGAACAGTGAAGAGGAGAGCAGTATTTTGCTCACACCCCGCACTCCCAAGTGGGCTTATGTCTCTTGGCACATTTCCAAGGCTCAGAAAGAAGCACTGCAACAACAGGGCGGCTCCCAATTGGTAGTGCGGCTGTATGATGTGACAGGGATTGACTTGAGTTATCAAAGTCCCCAGCTTGTACAGCAGTATGAATCTGAAGAGGTAGCACGCGATCGCTTTGTAGCTATTCCCGTCAGCGATCGCGACTACATGGTTGAAATTGGCTATATAGCAGATGGCGATCGTTGGTTACTCATAGCCCGTTCACCTAATGTTCGGGTTTTCAATCGTTCCCACGAAGATTTTTGGTTTGTGACTGATGCTGAGTTGATTATTCACGGAGCAACCCAACCAAATACAAGCGTAAACATTGGTGGCCATTCCATCAAAATCAAACCCGATGGCACTTTCCACCTACGTCTTCCCTTTTCAGATGGTTTAATGGACTATCTGATAACGGTAGCTGCTGATGGGGAATCTACTAAAACTATCCATAAGAAGTTCTCCCAGGAAACTTCCGAAAGCTAGTACCACAAGGCAAAAGTCAACATAATTCGTAATTGATAATACTTCGGCTACGCTCAGTACAAGTTCGTAATTCGTAGTTACAATCAGTAGGGGCTGGCACCCTCCACTGAATTGTTGCACCACCAAATCACAGATTATGGTGGGGGCTTGTACCCTCTTTAATTACGAATTACGAATTACAAATTATTCAGGAGGCAGGAGGGAACCCACCCTATAACAAATGCGTTCGCCGAAATAACAAATGCGAACCCCGAAATAACAAATGCGAACCCCGAAATAACAAATGCGAACGCCGAAGTAACAAATGCGAACGCCGAAGTAACAAATGCGAACGCCGAAGTAACAAATGCGAACGCCGAAGTAACAAATGCGAACGCCGAAGTAACAAATGCGAACGCCGAAGTAACAAATGCGAACGCCGAAATAACAAATGCGAACGCTGAAGTAACAAATGCGAACGCCATGATTGCAAGAATTTAGCTTTGTCACGCCAGCGTAACGAACTGCAAATCTTTGTAGATGTGGAGCATCTGGCGTGTGGGGTGCAATGCAGGGCTATTTCATTCTCATCTAGCCCGCCTCAGAATAAATTCTGAGGCTAATAGCAAAAGTCGTCTAAAGACGACTAAGAAAGGCTTTTAGTCCACTTTAGTGGACTTAAGCTAAAAGCCTGTGAACTTTAGTTCTGGGCGGTTTATGTTTAGAACAAAATAGCCCTGGGGTGCAATGATTATAGAATCATAACGAATTAACCGGGCATTATATAACAATACAGTTCAGTTAACGCTAAAAACCTTAAACTATGTAGGTTGGGGCAGCCCTGCGCCCTTGCGGTTTCCCGACTTGTTCGCTTTTAGCGTTCCCGCAGGGTAGCAAGTGGCGTTTGAGGAACGAAACCCAACATTTGCCGGGCTTTGTTGGGTTGCGCTTTGCTTAACCCAACCTACAATTTTTCTTAACCCAAGCGTATTGCATTATATAACTTCGGTGGTTCAAAAAAAAGAAAACTGTTGTAATAATTGCGTATGAAATGGCCAAATCATTTTTTATTAGCGCTGTTCACTGCATTTCTATGCATAGCCTTATCCCCTGTTTTGGCAAAACCCCCTGCCGTCTACTCTGCCATGCAAAATTTGACTGAGCAAGGGGAATGGGGAAAACAGGGAAGTAGTGAAAGCAGGGAACTGGTAAATGCTGAATCTTCTACTTTCTCCTCCCTACTCTCCCTTAAAAGCGGCCCGTCCCAAACAGCAAGCGTAGTGGAACAGGGCAAAATATTATACGACACGGGACAGTTTACTGAAGCGATCAAACTTTTGCAACAGGCTGCTGCTGCGTTTAAAACCTCTAAAGATGGATTACAAGAAGCGATGACGCTGAGTAATCTCTCCTTGGCTTATCAGCAACTTGGCTTGTGGGCTGAAGCAGAGGAAGCGATCGCCCAATGTTTAAAATTATTACAGTCAGGGGAAAATACGGGCAGTTCCGGTGAGCGTTCCCAAATTATTGCACAAGCCCTAGATGTACAAGGACAGTTACAACTGGCACAAGGACAAGCAGAAGCGGCTTTAACTACCTGGCAAAAAGCCGCTGATATTTATCAACAAATAGGCGACAAGGCTAGATTAACTCGTAACCAGATTAACTCTGCACAAGCTTTGCAAGCTTTAGGGCTTTACCTTCAGGCTAACAAAATTTTAAACGAAGTACAGCAAACCCTTACCAGCCTTCCAGACTCACTTCTTGTAGCTACAGGGCTGCGTAGTCTTGGCAACATCCGCCGAGTTGTCGGTGATTTAAACGTATCACGGTTAGTATTGGGGAAAAGTTTAGCAGTGGCAAAACGAGTACAATCTCCAAAAGCGATCGCTGAGGCTCAACTCAGTTTAGGCAACACAGCCCGCGCCCAGCAAGACACTGAAGCGGCTTTACAATACTACCAGCAGGCTGCTGCTGTATCTGTTTCCTCCATCACACGCATCCAGGCTCACCTAAATTTACTTAGTCTACTTTTGGAGAAAAAGCAAGATCAAGATGCATTGGCATTGTCGTCTCAAATCCAGTCAGAAATTAGCAACTTGCCACCCAGCCGAACTACCGTATATACTCGGATTAAATTTGCCCAAAATCTTACCCAATTAAAAGAAAAAACTAGCATAGATACCCCCTCATGGCTGAACATTGCCCAGCAATTGTCCACCGCGATCAAGCAGGCGCAAAGCTTGCAAGACCGACGAGCAGAATCTTATGCTATGGGTAGTCTTGGTGAGTTGTATGAAAAAACCGGGCAGTTTTCTGATGCTCAAGAGCTTACCGACAAAGCTTTATTCATAGCGCAAAGTATTAATGCATCGGATATTGCTTATCAGTGGCAATGGCAACTAGGACGCATACTGAAAAAAAAGGGAGATATTAAAGGCGCGATCGCATCCTATAACGTAGCCTACAAGACCCTTCAATCTCTGCGTGGTGATTTAGTAGCCATCAATCCAGACGTTCAGTTTTCCTTCCGGGAAAATATCGAACCAGTGTATCGAGAGTTAGTTGAATTGCTGTTGCGTTCTCCCGAAAGCAGCAGCGCTTCTGTTCCCTTCGAGAAGCTAGAGCAACGAGACGCTTCTCTACTAAAGGCTAACGCGCCGCGATCGCCGCAAGATGGTATCAATCAAGACAATCTAAAGCTTGCTCGTGATGTAATTGAATCTCTGCAATTGGCAGAACTGGATAACTTCTTTCGGTCAGCCTGTTTAAATCCTACGCAGGAACTTGACCCAGTGGTTGACAAAAAAGACCAACGAGCAGCAGTGATCTATCCAATTATTTTACCAGACCGCCTAGATGTTATCCTCAAATTGCCTAATCAAGAGTTGCGCCACTACAAAATTGTAATAGCTCAAAATGATGTGGAAAACATAATAGCAGGACTGAGGAAAAACTTACTAAATGTCACCGCGACTGCTCGGGTTCAGCAGCAGTCCCAACAAATATATGATTGTCGCAATTCGCCGGATTTGATTTTGGCTTTGGTAGTAAGATTGCCAAAATTGCGTTATTTTCTCCTTAAGATTCTTCGCTGTGATGCCTTGGACAAACTGTTGCCACTGCAACCTTTGGTTA
>NZ_JAIVFR010000271.1 GCF_020829685.1 Nostoc sp. CHAB 5715
CCCCTCGCTACCAACAACAAAGAAAGCTGACGTAGGACACTATTTCCAAAACAATCTGACTCCAGCAGATCGGCTACTTTGCATTCTTCACATATCAACAGATTTAGCAAAACATCGCATACTACAGGCGTTGGGCAAGAAACTATAACCGTTGTTTAAAAAAAAGAGGTGATTTATGGAGCTTATTACCATTAAACCTGGTTGTTACCGTCAGTTTGGCCCGTCAGAAGATTGTACTTTTTGTTTGGTGACTAACATAGATATTGTTGATCAATTCTTGATTGAGAAAAGTGGTTCTTATACAGACTATCGAACAGTTACCTATGACCAGGAAGGGTCATTTGAAGCAATACTACAAAATGAAATTCCGGAAAACTCGCATATTTTTGTAGTTTCACCAAACTGTTTCTTCCGTTCTCCCAATCCAGAGGTATTGGGGGATAAACGCAAATTGATGGCGATGGCTTGCAATTCTACACCAACACCATTAGAAGCTATCAAGCACTTTCTTGGTGTGATTGAGCGAACCGATCCGTATGCTCAAGCAGAGTTTGCCGAGCGTTTTTTTGAGTTAGGACAAAAAAGCGATCGCTTGGAAATTGTAGATGAAGAGTATGGAACTCGCGCCATATTTGACCACCTTGACGACAAATACGAATGGAATTTGCAAGCTGGGCCTTTAGAGTGGGGCGAACAACAGATTGCGCCATCAGGAGAAATTAGTGTTTTACCTGCTGATATTTGGGAGTTTAATCCTAATCTATACCTTGCAATCAATGGTGAGATTGCATTTCGAGGACTACCGATTTTACATAGTGGTGAACCGTCTTTCTTACGGGACGATCAAGCACGTATTTTCAGTCAGTTGCGACAGATGAAGGATCACGCGCTGATTGGGAAGGTAGAGCAAGGTGTTGTAACGGATTTGCATCCCACTCACCCGGATGTAGAACCAGCAGCAGAGATGCTCAAAGCGATGGGTGCTATTGATTCCCGATATTTGACTATTTGGGAGTTAGGTTTTGCGATCAATACCTCACTCGATTTGCTGTGGGGTAATTATGCGATGAACGAAGTTTACGGTGGTACTAGAGGAGCATTGCACTTTGGGCTTGGTTTAACACCTTACACACAGTACCATCTCGATTTGATTTGTCCGGGTATTCGGGTATATGGAAAGGATAAAAAGCTGCTTCTCGGTACTCCAGAACTCACTAGTGCTGTTACTAGATGAGCCAAATTACTAATTCGTAATTCGTAATGACGCCGTTCGCGCAGCGTCTCGTAGAGAGCGTCATTATCAATTACGAGTTATTTTGACAAAGCTTGCTATGTTGTCTAGACTTTGGGGAGAGTAACTATGATTGACCTCACAGGAAAAGTAGTATTAATTACAGGAGCGGCTCGTGGTATAGGCGAGGCATCTGCACGCGCTGTTGTGGCTGCGGGTGGTTATGTAGTAGCCAACGATGTACTTGCAGAACAACTTGATGTTTTACAAGCTGATTTAGGCTCAGAGCGCTGTCACATAGTCGTTTGCGATCTCGCTGATGTCACGGCTGTCCCATATCTATGGGAGCGTGCAACTGACTGGCGAGATCGCATTGATGTACTTGTAAACAATGCAGGAGTGTATGAAAAAGCATTTATAGAGGGTGATTTTGAGGACTGGCATACCTCTTGGATACGTACACTCAATATTAACCTAGTTGCTCCGGCATCCCTGTGTCGTGAGGCTATCCATCACTTTAAACAGCGAGGTGGTGGAAAGATTATTAACATTGCCAGCAGAGCAGGATTTCGGGGTGACTTGCCTGACTATACGCACTACGCAGCATCGAAAGGAGGAATGCTTGCTCTGTCTCGTACAATTGCTCGTGGATTTGCCGATAAGAATATCCTAGTTTATGCGATCGCTCCCGGATTTGTTCGTACAGAACTCAACGCCGAGTACTTTGCTAGCTATGGTGAGTCAGATGCTATCTCCCAGACACCACTGGGGGAGATGGCAATGCCACAAGATGTTGCTAATGTCGTGATTTTTCTAGCCTCAGATTTGGCACGTCATGTGACAGGCGCTACTATTGATGTCAACGGGGCGAGTTACGTCCGTTGAGGATTGCAGGCTCCTGAGAGCAAGTATAGGGATGAAAGTTAGATGGATAGTCAACACTTTCCGCTTCGAGGTGGATGTCACTGTGGCAACCTCAAACTTATATTTAACAGCACACAGACTCCAAACCAATTAGCTGTCCGGACGTGCGCTTGTTCTTTCTGTCGGAAGCACGGCACACGTAGTACCTCAGATCCCAATGGAAACTTGCAAATTCAAATTATGAATCCTGAGCAAGTTATTCGTTATCGCTTTGGTATGCATACAGCCGATTTCCTAATTTGCGGTTGCTGCGGCGTTTACGTTGCTGCTCTCATGCAGCCTGAAACGCAGCAGTCTTTTGCCACCATCAATGTCAACGCCCTAGATTGCGCTCATTTAGTCTCTCAAGATTCGGTAACTGTAGACTACGATGGAGAGACTATGCAATCACGACAAGAACGACGTTTACGAGCTTGGACACCAGTCGTTTCGATTGAAGAACAGAATTCTCAGTCCTAATTAGCTTATCTAAATCAGAGGTATTAATGTTTTTAGACTTGGACTTGCCCTTACACGCACCTTTATTCAAGTCTTAGTGCAGTATATAGCGCACAGATAATTGATCAGCATTGGTTTGTAATGCGGACTTTCAGTTTGTTCAGCTACGTTATTAATCAAAATAGGATGAAGACCGCTGTAGCGAACAGTAGCTGTTATATATCTGTATTAGCTCAAGAAAACTCTTTGAATAAGAGAAAAAGGCAAAAAATTAGCAATTGTTTGTGTTTTTTAAAAGAAGTAATTGGTGACATAAATGAAATTTTTAACTAGTTACTGAAAATACACAAAAAATATTTTATTCATTGCTTAAACGAGATAACACAGTGTATTAATGATTTTTGCTGCTGTGTAAAAATCGTTCTATTTTTGTTGCCAAAAAATTGATTTTTATCTATTTAAAAAAGGTTAAAAAACCTGTTTAAAAGGCTTGTATTTTTCAAAAATTAGTTGTATTGTCTATTTAGCTTGTACAAGCAGACAAACATTAACCAGAATGGAGAAATAACTATGAAGAAAGTAAACAAGAACGGTCGTTACCTTGGCACATTGTTAGGTTAATCTTTTTGGATTAGCTAACTAGCATTTAAATTGCATTTGTCAGAGGTTTTTTTAAGAAGCCTCAACAATTCAGAATTTTTAACAAGTCTGAGTTCTAAAAAGTGTAATTTATTTGCAGATCAGCCGAGTAAATAGGGGGGATTTAACCCTCCTATTTATTAAAAAATAAGCACTTTTTTAGAGCAAAAGTTTGTATATTATGAAGTAGTAATTTTTCAAAACAAATCAACGTTCAGATACAATTACCGATTTGGGTACAGATATAGTAAAAATTACTAAATATAGGATTTCAGGTTGTTTTTAAGTAAGTTCTGTAAAGAATCAACATTTTGTATTTAAGGATATTATCAAAATGGAAACTATACTCATCCGTCCACAACGCCTTCGTCAATTTGGGTCTAGCAAAGATGTTCATTTCTGCCTTGTTACCAACTCCTCTTTAGTAAACCAGTTCCAAATTGTAGAAGATAGCGGCTATACTTCTACAAAAATTGTGCCTTATGATGCAGAGCGATCGCTTGAACAGTTGTTTGACGAAAGTATTCCTGAGCCAGCCCACGTTCTTGTCATTTCTCCGCAATACTTCTTTGAGTCTCCTGCACCCGAAAAACTGGGACAGCGCAAGTTAGTCGTCATGCCTTGCAATTCCACACCAACGCCATTATTAGCGATTCAGCATTTTTTGGGAATCATGGAGCGCACCGATCCTGAAAAACTAGAAGCGTTTGCCGATCGCTTCTTCGATTTGGGAAGGAGTAGTGAGTATCTGGAAATTGTCAACGAGACTCAAGGTACTAAAGCAATCTTTGAACACCTAGATGAGAGCTATGAGTGGAACCAACAGGCAGGATTTATCGAATGGGGAGAGCAACAAATTGCCCCAGCAGGGGAACTCAGCGCCCTACCCGATGACATCATGCGATTTAACGCCAACCTCAGATTAGCAGTGAACGGTGAGATTGCATTGCAAGGTCAGCCTACAGTCCACTCAGGAGCAGTTTCCTTTTTACCTGAAGATCGGGCGCGAATTTACAAAGGGCTTGAGTGTATGCGCGATCGCGCAGTCATTGCTACCGTTAACAACGGTCTGATTACAGAATTACGGGCATCTCATCCAGAAGCTCAACCAGCAGTTGATATGCTCAATAAAATGTTCATGTTAGATTCCCGTTACCGGATTATTTGGGAAATGGGGTTTGGCATTAATACCGCTCACGAACTCCTACCTGGGAATTTTGGGATGAACGAAACCTACGGTGGCAGTAATGGGGTGTTCCATTTAGGAATCGGTTTGACACCTTATACTCAATATGCATTGATCCTGCTCTGCCCAGATACCCAAGTACTGGGTCGCAATGGAGAGGCACTTGTTGGCAAGGCAGCAACGCTTTCAGCAACAAGGTAATACAAAAGAAGAATGCAGAATTCAGAATTCAGCCATGAATCAAGAGTTTGGTTTGTTAATTGACGGCAACTGGTGTAATGGCAGTGATAATCGCTTTGGAGAATTAATCGATCCAGCTAACGAACAGGTAATAGGATGGGTAGCTTATGCAAGTCAAACCGATCTTGATCTCGCCCTCGCTGCTGCCAAAAAAAGCTTTCTAACTTGGCGTGATACACCAGTTAGTACTCGTGTGAAGATACTAGAGCGAGCAGCAACATTACTCTATGAACGTGTTGATACTGCGGCACTCTTGCTTACTTGCGAACAAGGCAAGCCACTAAGGGAATCTCGCCAAGAATTGATCCGAGCAGCCGAAACTATTGCTTGGAATGCTAAAGAAGCAGAACGAATTTTAGAGTACCGTAGTTTTCCTGAGAGCGACTATCGCAGGTTTATCGTACCTGAACCAATTGGTGTTGTCGCTGCCTTTACACCGTGGAACTATCCTGCGGTTGTTTCTGCCCGAAAAATAGCACCAGCACTTGCTGCTGGCTGTACAATAATTCTCAAAGCTGCGGAAGAAACACCAAGTTCGGCTGTGGCGATCGCAACGGCATTAATTGATGCCGGATTGCCACCTGGCGTAATCAATTTAGTTTTTGGCGATCCACCAGCGATTTCTAAACACCTTCTCGCTTCGCCAATTATTAAGAAGCTTTCTTTCACTGGTTCGACAGCAGTCGGTAAACAACTGGCAAAGCTAGCCACAGATAATCTAGTACGCTGCACTCTAGAACTTGGCGGTCATGCCCCAGCGATCGTTTTTGCAGATGCAGATGTTGATGCTGCTGCCGAAGCGATCGCACTTTACAAGTTTAAAGGCTCCGGTCAAAGTTGCAATGCACCTAGCCGAATTTATGTGGATGAAACCCTTTATGAACCATTCCTCAAACGGTTCACAGAACTTGTACAAAATATTCGCGTCGGTGATGGCATGGAGGAGAACACTGACATGGGACCAATGGCAAACCCCCGTCGCATAGCAGCAATGGAACGCTTAGTTGCTGATGCAGTAGCTAAAGGCGGGTGTGTAGTGACTGGAGGAAAAAGGCTGCCAAGACCAGGATATTTCTTTTTGCCTACAGTACTTACTGAAGTTCCAGAGGATGCAGCCATTATGAATGAAGAACCATTCGGGCCGGTCATTACCGTTGCGCCTTTTGCTGACTTTGACGAAGCAATTCATCGAGCAAATAGTAATCCTTATGGACTTGCAGCTTACGTGTTTAGCAGTTCGCCTGTAGTAGCAGAAG
This sequence comes from Nostoc sp. CHAB 5715, assembly GCF_020829685.1. Lineage (GTDB taxonomy): Bacteria > Cyanobacteriota > Cyanobacteriia > Cyanobacteriales > Nostocaceae > Nostoc. Next base: position 5,915 of record NZ_JAIVFR010000271.1, read on the forward strand.
CCGCCGCTAGGGCTTTAGAGGTAGGTAGTGTTGGTATTAATCAACTAAGTGGAGTGCCTCCTAATGCGCCAGTGGGAGGTATTAAGGACAGTGGGTATGGATATGAAGGTGGAACTGAAGGACTCGAAGCTTTTCTTAACCTCAAGTTGCTCAGTCAAAAGGTCTTATCTTAACCTTAATAAACTTGTTTACCCAACAATAATGAAGAGGAGCGTAGCTATCTATGTCAGCAAAAACAACTTTTAATTCACAAATTCGTTTAGCCACTCATAATGATGTTCCTAGCATAATCAATATTATGCACGAGGTTTACATTGAGCATGGTCTGATATTTGAAGTTTCTCAAGAAATACCAGATATTTTAGATTTTGATAAAACCTACAATCAAAAATCTGCTGCTTTCTTTGTTTTATTAGTCAAAGATGAAATTATTGGGACTGTAGGTGTCAAAATAATCAAATCTTCAGAAGCAGAAATTGTCAGGCTTTATCTTAAACGTGATTTTCGAGGTCTTGGTTTAGGCTACCAATTACTTGAAACTGCGGTTGATTGGGCACAAGAACAAGGGAAAAATCATATAGAGCTATGGTCTTTTACTCAATTTACCCAAGGTCATAGTCTTTATAAAAAGTTTGGTTTTACTCAACTTGATACACGCCAAATGAATGATGTTAATAAAACTCAAATGTATGGTTTTGCATTTTCAAGTTAAAGTAATTCATATTAGAAATGCATAAGTTTTTATCTGACGCAGAGGCGAAAATCAGGGCTGATTAAAGATATTAATGACATAATAAGAAGACAATGCCATGAAAAGTAATTATGTTATTTCTGGAGGTCAAAAGGGTAAAGACCGCCTAAAAATCCTAGCAGAAGTTGTGCAAGAAACTACACTCAATCTTTTGAAAAACGTTGGAATCAGTGAAGGAATGAACTGTCTTGACGTAGGATGTGGAGGTGGTGATGTAACTATAGAGATAGCAAAATTAATCGGTGCAAAAGGTAAAGTCATCGGCATCGATATGGATAGTAGTATTATCCAGTTAGTTCAAGAAGAATTTAAACAGCAATTTCCGAATATTGAATTTAGAGCATTAAATGCTTTTGATATTGATGAGCGATCGCAATACGATTTGACTTATTCCCGTTTTTTACTAGCACATTTAACGAATCCCGGAATAGTAACTACAAAAATGTATCATGCTTTAAAACCTGGAGGAGTTGCTATAGTTGAAGAAACAGATTTTTCTGGATATTACTGTTATCCAGAATCCCAAGCTTTTACGAGATATCTTGAACTACACCGCCAAGTGATTGACCGCAGGGGTGGAAATGTCGATTTAGGAGCTAAGGTTCCTAAAATTCTTAGAGATTCAGGGTTTAAAAATATTCAAGTTAATTTAGTACAACCAATATTTACAAAACTCTCAGAAAAAATAATTCCTCAACTAACATTACTCAATATTAAAGAAGCAATTGTTTCAGAGAAGCTTGCCTCACAAAAGGAGGTAGATTGTCTTTTGGCAGAGCTAAGTCAATTTATCGAAAATCAACAAAGTATTATAGTCTTTGCTAGATTATTCCAGGTTTGGGGGTACAAGTAAAATCAAAATATTTTTAGTTTTATTTAAATATGAACAAGGGAAGTTTTTATACTGGAACTAGTGAACTGACTGTTGCTATGCTTGTGTCGGGAACAGTTGGTGTGTTTTTTAAGGAGTCACATCAAGCAGTTTTTAATGTTGTATTTTACCGCTGTATATTCGGAGCAATTTTCTTAAGTTTATTCTGCTATTTTAAAGGATATTTTCAGCAACCAAATTTAACTTTACGAGTACTAACGCTGACTCTACTTAGTGGTGTATCGCTGATTTTAAATTGGGCATTAATTTTCAAATCTTTCTCACTAATCTCAATTGCATCTGGGTTGTCATCACAATACTGTTCTAGAGAGTTTTTTGGCTTGCTTTGGCGCTTGTGGGAAGCTTCGGCTTGCAATTCTTCTACTGCATCCCAAGCAGC
>NZ_JAIVFR010000272.1 GCF_020829685.1 Nostoc sp. CHAB 5715
AGGGATAGCCGCCCCGCCGCTTTGGGCATTGGGCATTGGGCATTGGTAACTTCTTCCCCATGCCCCATGCCCGATTCCCCATGCCCAAAAACTCCATCCCGCAAGTGGCGTGGAGTTTTTCATTTTTATTTAAAAATTTTGACCCCCGCCCCAGGCTAATCGTTGCTGTCGGACTTGCTGTATTAGTTTCAGTAGTCCTTCCGCATTTGCTGCACTTACCTACTCGCATTCTCTGCGCTTGGAACTCCGGGGCTGACTTTTTCTTAGCCGTAACGTGGTGGAAAATGATTAAGGCTACCCCAGAAAAAATTCGCCGTTATGCTGAGAATGAATATGAAGGACATTTAGCTATATTTATGCTGGTGATAGCTGCGGCTTGTGCTAGTGTTTTAGCGATCGGGTTTTTACTAAATGATAAAAAAGGGTTGTCAACAACTCTGCTTACCCTACATGTCATACTTTCAATTATGACCATTGTCGGTTCCTGGTTACTAGTAGTCCACCAAGTCAACTTTGCTGGGTTAAACGGAAGGATATAACCGCTCAAGTTTGTTCCGTGCATCCGTAGTTTTAAAGCGCCAGTTTACACTTGCCCGTTCTTGATTACGTTGTTTTTCCCAAGCAAGAATTTCAGATTTTAACATTTGTGCTTCTGGAATTCGTCGCTCTAAGCATTGACGGGACAAAACGGATAATTCAATCTCTACTTGATTTAACCAACTTGCGTGTTTTGGCGTATAGTGGAATTCCAGCTTTTGAACAATCCGGCGTGCTTCTTGTGGCTCAAAAACTTCATACAACGCGGCAGGATTGTGAATATTAAGGTTATCGACTATCAAGCGAATAACATCAGCTTCTGGGCAGTAAACATCAACTAAATCCTTCATTTGCTTTGCGAAATCCACTTTTGTACGCCGTTGCGTAACTTCAATATGCCGCCATCCTGCCAAAGGTTGGAAATACGCAAATATATTAACACTACCGTTACGCTTATACTCGTAATCATAACGCTCGGGCTGGTCGGGTTCGGGAGGTAATGGTTGTCTAATCTCCTCTACAAGTTGATATGGGGTCTCATCAAAACAAATTACTGGGCGCTTGGGGTCATAAGGCTCGTTGTATAAATCCAACACATCTTCCATCCGCAAAACATACTCTGCATTCACTTCTGGAATACACCATTGCTCTCTCAACCACGGTTTGATTTCGTTTTTTTTAGAGTTTGACGTACTGTTTCGTCTGATATCGAATCCACAACACCAAGGCTTACCAAATGGTTCGCTAAAAGTTGCATTGTCCAACGGGTTCGTCCTTCAGGTGCAGTCGAACAGGCTGTAGCAACAAGAAAAGCTTCTTGCTTGCCGTCAAGTTTACGAGGCTTTGGAGGATGAGGACGGTCTTGAAGAGCGTAATCAAGCCCTCCAATCACAAATTTCTCACGGGTGCGCTCGACAGTCGAAACACTAATTCGTAGGGTAGAAGCGATCACGTTATCTGAATAACTCTCACTCGCCATTAGAAGAATGTTCGCGCGGGTGATGCTTCGTACCTTATGCTTACCTGTTTTAGTTAGCGATCGCAGTTGGGAAATCTCAGCTTCATTTAAGTCTACGATGTATTTTTTCACCATTATGCCACCCTCCAAACCGTGGAAGTAGCTTATCAGTAATCGGCATCACCTTGCAAAGTTAGTTTGGTGGACTACTAGTGCATACGATGTTTGCAGTGCAATATGCACACAGTTATTACAAATATATTAATCGTAATATGGAGTTAAATTTGCTTTCTAGATAGTCTCAAATAGCGGATGCTTCATCTAGCGATCGCGTTGGTAATTTAGCGATGTGATTCCGATGCTTGGCAAAGTCTTTGGCATAGGTACTAAGACTGACTTGAGGTTTTTTGAACTGGCTATATCTCTCCCAAAGTTGGTCTAACTGGGGTTTGGGCTTCTTAATGGGTGTAATGGGTGTAATCGTACTTAGCACATATTGAGGTTGGTACTTCTCTAAAGTTAAGTCCAATCGCTCACAGAGTATATCTTTCTCAATCTCAGATGCGTTAAGTTCAGCCAATTTTCGGTTACTTGAAGTATCCGCTAAACCAGTAGAGATGTAGTAACGCATTCATCAGGAGCGAGAGTTGCCCATTTATAGAAGAGTTGTTGGTATGTTGTACTCATAAAGTCTGTAGTTGTGAGTTTCTGCGAGAATAGAAAGAGGAAGGAGGGATTATGACAAACGCAGGACAGCCAGAAGATACTGAAGTAAGGTTTGATAACATTGACACTCGCTTAGAGGAAATAGGCGACGAACTGGATTTGCTGAGGACAGTACAGAATGCCAATCGAAGAGAAACACGGGGCAATTCCCAAACTATTGCACGGCTAGAACGCAGCATTCGAGAACTGGGTGATATCGCTCGTCTCCACCAAGAAGGACTGCGTATTGCACAACGTGAAGCAGAGCGAGATCGCCAAGCTATAAGGGAAGTTGAACTTCAAGCTGACCGAGATCGTGAAGTTTTGCTTGCTTCCTTGCTTCAAGCCGAACGCGATCGCCAAACCTTCCAAGAAGAAATCCGGCGGATTTGGGAGTATCTGCGTGACCGAAATGGTGGCAGTAGTACGCCGAATTAAGTAAATTCATCATCAAATTACCTGCACTACCTCCTGCCCTGTTTTAGCTCCGTCGAACTCACGTTTATTTAACGAGCGCTTATTTTTGCCCGACATCACTTGCATCGCGTTGCTCCCCCTTCGGCTCACACGGAGCGTGTCCGCATCAACCCTGCCATCTCGCTGTCACCTGCAAAAAGCTGTTCTACTGTTGAACGATCCTAGTTCATGCGTCTTTTTTTTTGCGCTCACACAAACGGGCAACCGTTGTCACAATTTCTGCTGGCTCAATTGGTTTCGCTAAGTGTTGTTGAAATCCAGCCTGTAATGCTTGAGTGCGATCAAATTCTCCGGCATAAGCAGTTAGCGCAATGGCTGGAACTTGACTCGCTGGCAACTGTGCCCGAATTTGTTGTAGGAGCATATAGCCATCCATGTCTGGCATCCCAATGTCGCTCACGATTAAATTGGGAGTGGATTGTTCTATCGCTTGCAAGGCTTCCATCCCGGAAGCAAAGACAAAGGCGACGAACTCCCGCGAATCTGTTTCATCATCCACGACTAAGATAGAGATGCTAGTCAAATCACCGGTTGAGTCTGAGGATAATTCTGTAGAGGGTCGTTCACCCAAGCGAGGCGCAAGCGGAATTTGTACTGTAAACGTAGCACCTTGCTCGTCACCCGGACTCTTAGCCGCGATTGTTCCGCCGTGCATTTCTACAATTTGACGCGCGATCGCGAGTCCCAATCCCAATCCACCAAACTTGCGCGTGGTCGCTCCATCTTCTTGCCGAAAATGTTCAAAGACGTAAGGTAAGAAATCAGGATTGATGCCAATTCCTGTATCAGTGACTTGAATTTGGGCATGAATGTCTGTTTGAGTGAGTGCAACCGTGATTTGTCCGCCTTGAGGCGTAAACTTCACAGCGTTGGAGAGCAGATTCCAGACCACCTGTTGCAATCGTCCAGCATCACCGATTACGGTTCTGGCATTCGGTGAAAAGGTTGTCTCAATTTGCAGTGACTTGGCAACGGCTGCGAGGTGAACCCTTTCTAAAGCGGCTGTGATGACTGCACTGAGATCAACGGGCATCTGGTTCAAACTCAATTTGCCCTGTAGAATCCGAGAGATGTCGAGCAAGTCATTAATCAGTTGAGCTTGTAGCTGAGCATTGCGTTCGATGATTTCAAGGCCAGTTGTCGTTCGTTCTGGGTTGAGATTGCCTTTTTGCAACAGCTTTGCCCAACCCAGAATCGGATTGAGGGGCGATCGCAATTCGTGCGACAACACGGCTAAAAATTCGTCTTTGATCTGGTTTGCTCGTTGTAATTGCTCTGCCTGTTGCTGAATGGAGTTGAGTAAGTTGGTGCGCTCCAGGGCGATCACCATCTGGTGACAAGTCGATTGCAGTAGATTAGTTTCTTCAGGCGTGAAGTGGATACGGGTGCGGCTGGCAAACGAGAGTGTCCCCAGTAATCGCCCTTGAACAATTAAGGGTTGTCCGGCGTAAGCTGTCACGCCGAGCGAGCAGTTGAGTTGAGCATTGGGATGGCTGGAGAGTTGCGCTTGATCCATCACGATTTGCTGTTGCTTTTGTGCGACCAGTCCACCCAAATGTTGACCAATCTCAATCCATTCGATCTCCAAAGCCGCTTCATCGGAAATTCCCTCATAGTTCTTCAGATGCAGCATGGGGCGATCGTCTTTCTCTTCCACCATGTAGTTGAAGTAATAATCAAGTTCTAGCTGGGCAGAGAGCTTGCTGAACAGGTTGTGCATCAGCGTCAAAGGTTGCTCAGTGGCAAGGAGGTCACTGGTGGTGTCGTAGAGTGCCTGAAAGCGTTCCTCGGCTTGTCGTTGGGCGGTTTCGTCCCGCATGATTTTGATGAATCCATGCATCACGTCGTCTCCATTTTGCAGGGGCATGACAAAGCCCGTGCCCCAAAACCGACTGCCATCTTTGCGAATGTGCCAGCGTTTATTTTCCGCTTGTCCTTCTGTCAGGGCAATGTGCAGTTCTCGCTCAGATTTGCCTTGTTCGTTATCTTCGGGGGTGAAAATGATGCGACCACTTTGCCCTAAAATTTCTGCTTCGGAATACCCTAACAATCGTTGGGCACCAGAATTCCAGCTTGTGACCCGATTATCGAGATCCAGGGTGAAAATGGCATACTCTCTTGCGCTTTCAATCATCAACCGGAGGCGAGATTCACTTTCGCGCAGGTCAGCTTCGGCTTGCTTACGATCGCTAATGTCGTAAGAGACTGATAGCGTGCTACTCTGCGGAGGCGGGTTTCGCTCTGGTGCAACGCAGTTTCTGCCCGTTGGCGTTCGCGGCGTTCTTGTGCCTCTGGCAATGCTCGTTGCACACAAAACACTAATCGCTCCAACCGTTGTTTCAACACATAATCGGTGGCTCCCAGCTTCAAGGCTTCGATCGCGAGTTCTTCCCCCAGGCTGGCAGAGACGAAAATGAAGGGCAGATCGGGACGCAAGTTATGGGCAATTTTTAATGCTGAGATGCCATCAAAAGTAGGCAGGGCGTAGTCTGCCAGAATCAAGTCAAACTCATCGGTTTCCAGGGCGGTCATGAAGCCAGAGCGAGTTTCCACCCGTTGCAATTCACAGTCAACGCCACCAGAGAGCAGTGTCACTTCAACCACCTCTGCATCGAGTGAATTGTCTTCTAGCAAGAGAAATCGGAGTGTCATGCTGGTTTTCCCTGTTTTGGTAGCGAAAAGTAGAGGGTTGCTCCCTGATTGATCGCGCCCTCTGCCCAGGTGCGTCCGCCATGCCGATGGATGATGCGCCGCACGTTGGCAAGTCCTACCCCCGTTCCGGCAAACTGCTCTTGGGGATGTAAGCGCTGGAAAAGGCTGAACAAGCGATCGTGATACTGCATATCAAATCCTGCGCCATTGTCTTGTACAAAAAATACCATTTCCTGGTCGCGATCAATACTGCCAATGCTGATGACCGCTTCAGGGCGATCGCAGGTGTATTTAATTGCATTGGAAAGTAAATTTTGCAGCACCAGCCGCAGCATTGCCGGATCACCCTGCACCTCTGGCAGTGGCTCAACCTGCCAACGAATTGATCGTCCAGTCATATCTGGTTGCAACTGTTGCTGCACCTGTTGTACCAGTATCCATGTCGGGCATCCAAATGTCACTCACAATGAGATCCAGGGCGGCACAGCGGGCGATCGCCCGCTCCAGTTCCTCGCTGCGTGGTAACCGACGTTGCAGCAGCAGTAGCACTTGCTCAAGGGTTTGGGGTAGGCAATCGCGATCTCCAGATGGGTACCCCAGCCCAACCAAAAAACCAATGTGTCGGGCGATGCAGTACCGCACCTCACAAAAGCGTGAGAGGTAGACAAATAACCGCTCCTTAAACAGAGCTACTCAAAGGTCATCACAACTGGCAGCTTCAACCACCCACGGCAGCAGACTGTTACCGCTATGTACTAAGTCATCCGGCAATACGTCTGGCGCTCACCGCACCCCAAACTAGGCAGCAATTAGAAGAAAATCTTGCTGTTCTGCACGCGCCTAAAATTGAAGCCCAAGAAATAGCCAATTGGCACTCATACGGGAACTTGATTTATGGAACTGGGCAAGATGCGTTTGATACTCAGTGGGTTTGAGAGGTGGAATGGTTGAGGGGAGCGATCGCATAACACGAAACCACATTGGGATTTGACTGGAATGCAGACCTTTTTCGAGCGAACGCGAAGAGCGTCTCGTAGAGAGGAAATTTCAGGCTGTAGCTGTAGCTGTTGCATACCTCGCAGCGCCGCACTTTGACATGATCCATCTGTGAGATAGCCACTTAATAGATGCTTGGATATAAAGGTCGAACAAAAAATTAAGAAATTATACTTATGTCGGAAATTGAAAACTTAGGAGTGAGTGTAGAGGAATATTTGGATGGATTGGCAGCAGGCATTGACATTTTGGAATTGAAGCGGTTAGAAGCAAGAGGAATTCCCACAAACCTGGCTTTGGAAGTGATAGCGATCGCAAACGTTTCTCATGCGGTTGAGATGACTGCTAACCTCCTCTTGGGTTATTTGCATCTGGATTGCTAATAATGCAATGCCAGAATGCTGCCAATTTGTTTGTAGAGTTGGGCAACTGTTCGGTTTGCACCTACCAAGCAATCTGTCAGTTATCAGTTATCAGTCTTGGCTTGATGGTTGATTTTTTGTTGTTTTGAGAATAGAGAAAAGAATCTTCCCTATTTCATCTGCATCCTCATAAATACTAAAGCTCAAAAAAGCTTACTAAAACCAGAAGAACGCATTATAGCCGATTATTTGCGTCCGATACTGCCCACAATCAAGCAGTTCAAATATAGTGATTTATCGGCTTTACTTCAGCCAGCACCTAGACTAGTATTATTGCCAGAATTTGATGGATTAGAGCAAGCGATCGCTCAATCTGCCCAAGAAGAACGCCTAGAGCGAGAGCCTTTAGCAATGACCCTATCAGAGTTATTCACCAAGGGCATTATAGCTTGTAAAAAAGGCCGTTACCCCAAAGCGATAAAATACCTCGAAGACTACTGCCAAGGCTGTACAGACCGGAATAGTAAAGATTACATTCAAGCCCAAATGTGGCTGATTAAAGTCTATAAAATAGTTGGACAGTTAGAAAAAGCGATCGCGCTTTGTCAGCTTTTGAGTAACCATACCCATCCGCAAGTGAAAACTTGGGCAACTAAAACTTTAGCGATGTTATCAAAAGAGGTTTCTCATGTCTAATTCTATTAGTTTATAATGGATAGCTTAGAAAGGGGGGCTGGGGGGATCTCTTATCTATAATCTTGCTTTTGAATACTTCCCAAACGAGCAGCATCACGAATATTGTAGTCGGGTCGAGTAAACCGATTTAGCTGCATCTCAAAAAAATCTCGATTGGCTTGTAAATGCTTAGGATTTGGGTCATCTAATGGATATAAAAGTGCAGTTCTCAAGGCTTGAATTACCGCAGAAGTGACACAGTACATCGACCGTTGGAAACTAACTCCCAACTGAATCAACATATCTTCTTCACCCCGGCAATGTTGGCTGTAGTAATCAACAAGATATGGGGGCAAAAAATGCAACATATCTTGCATTAATAATGTAGGGGGAATGCCAGCAGTACCCACTGGAAATACATCAGCGTAAAGAATACCATAGTGAAAGTCTTTTTGGTCTGCCGGTACTTGACGCGCTTGAGCATTATAAGATTTTGTCCCTCGGAAGGGTGCGGTGCGGTAAAAAACAGCTTCTACATAAGGTAATGCTGCTTCATATAGCCAACATTGCC
>NZ_JAIVFR010000273.1 GCF_020829685.1 Nostoc sp. CHAB 5715
TAGGAATCATATTTGATTTTTGAAATTATCTATGTAGGTGGGGAGTGGGGAGTAGGGAGTAGGGAATATGGAATCACGCTTTTCGAGTTGTACGGATTTTTTTCAGAAATCAAATCATAGTCCTATAGCACATCTTAATATTGAATTCTAAATTTTGTCTTTTTAATTATTATCGAGCATTGCGTTCACAAACTAAGACTTCTGCTACAATATCCGGCACATTTACAAAGTCCGTAAATCCTTCAGAACCACAGACTGGTGATATAAATGTATAGTTTGGATCGCACACTCCAGTATCATATACTTGAATAAACCATCTATCTGGAAATCCTTCTACACCTAATTCCACAGTGTACCAACTCTCGCCAATTAAACGAGAGTTAAAGATTGTAAACCATTCCCGATTCTCTTCTGAAATATTCCAATCTGCCATGAGTAATTCTAAAGCTATTTGTCCTGCATCCGTTGAAGTCAACAGCATTTTTACTCCTTATTTGCGGCTTCAGTGTTTGCAACTTCAGGATTGGAAACTTCCGGGTATAAACCCAATTCTTTAGCTAGCTCACGCGCTACAAAAAATAAGAACTTAGCACCGTCTTGATTGCCTTCATGGGCAAACATAGTTGCTACTTGTAACATTGTTTCTACAAACCCAGAATCAATCAATTCTGGTTTACTTTCCAAAACTTCTGGTTCTTGACCATTAGGGCATTTCAGTAGCTCATCAATCAGATTAAAATATAGTTGTTGGCGTTGTTCTGACATAGTAAGCTTCTTGATTTTAGTGAGTTGTGAATTAGTTACTGTTGGGTGCATCCCATTTTTTATTTTTCAACGAGAGTATAACTGTCATTGCGAACGCGAGTGCGTCTCGTAGAGAGGAGGTACGACGAAGCAATCGCATAGACTTGTTCTTAGTGCGAGATTTTGCGATTGCTTCACTGCACTTCGTTTCGTTCGCAATGACGTTGCAAAAAAGTAGGATGCTCCTGTTACTGTTCGATACTGTGCTGCCACAGCCTTTCCAACATTTCAACTTGTTCTTTTAAAACAGCCGCACGATGAACAAGATATCTGTCGTAAAAAAGAATCCCTAACCCAACACAAATAGGGGTTAGCAAGAAAAACCATTGTAGGATCGTGGCAAATTTATATTGTTCAGCAACAGTCAGCATTTGATGAATCACATTACGGTCAGAGGATTGGATGCTAGTCTGAGGGGAATGTGTACCCTCTGTCCGGGGAACCAAAATAGGAGTATCTCTACTAGTCTTGTTGACTTCGCAGGCTAAATTCTGGGATTTTACTAACTCCAAATGTCGCTCCCAAACTATGCCAAATACTACTACTCCTGGAGAAAGCACTACTAAGGTAACTACGCAAACTGTGAGAAGATTTAAAAGTTTGGCTTTCATTTTGGCTCTCCCTTGCTAGGTAGTATGCACTCAGCAAGAAAATATCTTTTGCTGTTTATTTTAAGTAGCTATATATTTCTACTTTTCAAACAGTTTTGATATTAAAATATGTGTAATCGGTAATTTTCCCGTTAGTTGCCAGTTATTTTTATAATTACCACTGACTACTGACCACTGAAAAGTTACCAAGCTTTTCACAAAACGTAGGATTAATCAGTCAGAAATAACGCGCTCAGATTCAGAGAATCTGATTTCATCCTCATCTCAAAAGAGAGATTAAGAAGTCCCCCCTAGTTCACTAAGCTTTCGCTCAGGAATGTTGGGGGGTAGAGGGGAATCTCTGCGTAAATCCTATACGATTTATATCAGCCGCTCTCCACAAAACAGCTTACCCTAGTCCCGTTAAGATTATTAAATTCATTAGAATAGTACTCAATGCATGTAACCGGAGATATAGTAACTGAGGATTTAGGGAGAATATTTGCTTCTGTCAGTCATGGAAATATTGAACCACTAAAACAACTAATATCAAATCAGCAAATCAATGAATACGTCAGAAGTGCAGCATTAGAAGCATTACTAGTTTTGGTGGCTCAAGAAGTTATTTCTAGAGAACAAGTCATAGAATATTATGCAGAATTATTTTCAAATCGAAGTGGTGAAGAATATGATTATACTTGGACTAAACTAGTTATTAATAGTGTGGAGCTTTGTGCAATCGAACTGAAGCCAGAAATTGATAGAGCTTTTGAAGAAGATTTAGTTGAAGAGTTTTTTATTGGGCAAGAAGATGTAAATGAATGTTTTCAATTGGGAACAGAAGTAGCTTTAAATAAACTGCGCCAGAATCGACGTTACTCATTTATTGAAAATGTGATATCAGAAATGAAAAATTGGGATTGTTTTCAGGAATCAAGACCTAAAAAATTGGATAGTAGCTTTATTAGCCCAGAAGAATTTACTTCCTGGACACCAAAGAAATCCAAAAATCAAGCTAAAAACAAGAAAAAGATGCAAGCACAATCTCGCCGAAAAAATCGCTCCCCAAAAAAATGAATATTCAAGACCAAATCTATCAGGCATTCTGTAAAACGCCATTGATTGCTCCCGGTAAGGCTAAGGGATCGATTGAGTTGGGATCGCAGTGGTTAGGAGCCAAGTCAAATAACATGGTTTGTTGAGGTGGCAAAATTTTTCTAACAACTTGTTGATAATCGAAAATCTGAGACTTCCAGCGCAGTAGTGTTCTTTGGCTCATCACCAATGTCTGTGTCAAAAGTGCTGGCGTGAGAGTCAAATCTGAAAATAGGTCTAGCTGATTGGGTTCCAAGGGTTATTAAAAAAAGCGTTATCCACTAGCTAATTATCCCTGAGAATTAACTGTTAATGAGCAACACCGAACAGACTAGCTTTTTTAAACATACGCCATCACACTGGCTCACTATTTGCTACTAATAGTTGCAGTGAGCTATTGCTTTCGTCAATTAAAAGTTGCATAATATGGCAAGTCAAGAAGAACAATCAGAGGTCGTAATGTTGCCACTTAGTGAAGTGGGGTCTATTAGATGGACAGATGCGCGTGGGCATAAGATGCGTGCATTACGTGGTGATATGCCATTGCTAACTTTGTCCAAAAAGCTTGCTGAACTTGAAGTAGAGATTTCTCGCCAGTATTTGAACAGGATGGAGACAAATACAGAAGTCAAAAACGCTTCTCCAGAGCTTGTCAGTGGCTTATGTCAAGTATTTGGCTGTACCTTAGCTGAATTACTGTGTCTAAAATCAACCCTAATTGTGCAATTAGGGGTTGACAACTGCAACTAAAAGTTGCACAATGATTGTAAGGAAAAGCGAACTGCCTATCCCAAAACGCATTTAAAGAGATTGCAAACTAATTCAATGCACCAAAACTGAAGTGCCGCCGGGAAAAGTAGCCGGAGCTAAAACCGGAGTAGCCGGAAGTAACCTTGTAACGCTCAAATCGCCGGAGATAAGTCCGATGACCTAACTAAGTCTGAAAACTGGTTGCAAAAAACTTCAATCGTTCTAGAATCAAGGCGCTCTTAAGGCATTGCCCCGATCAGCAATCATGTACAAGCGTATGCGATTGCACTCTGGCATTGCCTTAAGAGCGCGATCGCTTTGAAATAGCAAACGGTTGTAATCAGGATGCAATCTTGTCTACAGCTATATGCTGTAATTTTGCTTGGATGTTTGGGAGGATATGAAACCAGAAACAAGGGATGCACTACTGCAAGCTTACTTTGGACTGCAACGAGTAGTATTTGACTTGTATGCAGCCTCAGAAGCAGCTTTTGAAAATGATGACCTCAACGACGCTAGTTTACTGGGGAGCAGGGCAGATAAACTATATGAAGAGGTAGAAAACCTGGACGTTCTGCTTATCGAAATGGAGGGAGAATGAAAGACTTAAAAGCTAGGGCCAAAGAACTAGCTCATCAAGCCGCAGATTATAGTAGGCAAGCTGTACAAGTGTCGCCAAAAGACCGAGAACAAGGCAGAACTCTAATGCGGCAAGCCAGAGATGCCAGTAGACGCTGCCAAGTGTTGATTCAGGAAATACTTCGCCAGCAAAGCTAAACCACCATCCCGCCACCTCATAAACATAAAGCGTTGTGTTTTGACATGGCGCTTTTACTTTCAGGTGAGTAATCTAATCTCACGGCTGCACACAGCGTACCGCTCCCTAAGTGGGCTTACAATACTGACTGCTTTCTGCTTTTAAGGGCAGCTATGAGTTGTGTTGTTTATCCGCTAAATTTACTAAGACAGCAAAATCTAAGTAACATCATCAGTTATATTGTTGTTGCTCTCCAGCGATATGGGAATTGATTCTGTAACTGTTGAGTGAGATTATCCTTAATAATCTGACAAATGATGAATTAGAGCGATTACATTAAGAAACGCGATCGCCTTTGTTTTATCCATAACAATAGTAGTTGCTATAAACTCTTATGTCAACTACTATGGTTAGTGAAAATAGTCAAAATATTGAAGTAAATCTTGTGCTAGTTCCAATTGACGAAGTGCAAACAGTTCGTTGGAACGCCAAAAAAGCTGCTGTATTAAAAGAGAAAAAAGAGAATTCTGGGTTGTCTTTCAAAAAAATTGAAACTTTGACAGAACAGCTAGGAAATAGATGTAGCGATGCTTTCATCATTCGATTGGTTAATGATGACTTTGATGGCGTATCCGTGAAACAGTTAGAAGCGTTGTGTAAAGCAATTGGTGCAGAAATGAAAGATTTTATTCCGCAAATAGAACTAAAAATCTCTCAAGTATCCATTGACGATACTAACAATAGTTAGTAAAATAACAATATAACAGAGGAAACAAACGCCAGCCTCTCAGAAAAATAAAGCGGCGCTCACCACTGAACCTTGACAATAGTGAATCTATTAATCCACCTAGAAGGGTAACTGATGCACTGGCGAAACCAGAGAAAGTGAGAGATACAGGAAGGGAAATCGATTTGCGATGAATAAAAAGTTGCCACAGCATTACGGAAGTCGCTTTGAAGCTCGTTGCCGACTGCCGCCCGATCAAGAGATATGCTGCCTAGAGCTTGCTCCGGTCACTGGCGCTTGAGCAAGAAAATATTAGGCTTCGCCAATAAGAGAGTGAGAGTGTTGTGGCAAGCCACAACGTCAATTAGTACACAAATCAAAAGGCGATCGCTCTGGTCTGGACAACTACTGCGATCGCCTCTGTTCCTATTACGGAGATGACTATTATGCCACAAGTTGCAACAACTGTAACCCCTTGCGTCAAAGTTGAAGAATTGAGAGTAATCGAAATCAGCTTCTACGACCAGGAATATTACGCTGGTAAACACCTGATAGCCACCATTACTCATGATGATGACTTAACACAACCTTGGGTAGTAATGGTGAACGATGCGGAAGTTCATCGTGCTGCTACCCCAATGCTTTGCCATCGCTATATATGCTGGCAGTTGTAAAATCTACTGCAATCGTCACAATGGTTCACTGTGGTATACCCTAAACAACAGTGAAGCAAGTGCGATTACCCAAACTGCCTTAACTGGATATCTAAAAGAACTGAAATTCGAGAAGTGTGAGCGCAGGGGAAAGGAAGTTTACAAGTTGCTGATTACAATTCAAGCAGACAGACCCTATATATTAGAAAGTGGGCATGAGACTCATTTTGCTAAATCTGTATTAGCCGCGATCGCAACTCTTACTCCACAACAATTATATTCTCCCATCACACTACAGCCGCAGCCAGGGACGACAGATGAAAATGTGTTGTTCTGTCGGGTATGGGTAGAGTCGGAATTAGTTATGGCATCCTATAACGAGCAAACAGACTGGCGAGAGGTCAGTAAACAGGCTTTAGCTGTAACGAAAGCTGCGAATGAAATGGTGTTTTAGTCTTAAAGATGAAGTAAGGCAGGATTTACCTGCCTTGTGCGTCACTAAAATCAGCTTCATTTCATGAATCTAACATTGCACATCTGATTGACAAAGACATTACCGACTTATGTCGAAACTGTGACTGCTAAAAGTTGTAACAAGAGCTTGGGGGACTGTAGTTATGAGTGACTCAAGCTTTGTCTACAGCTAATACGTGCTGTTCAACTATTCATAACTAATCACAGATGAGTATTACAATTGTTCACCCCAACGTCGAAAATCTGCAATCATTTTCTGACTTGTTTGACCTGGAAAAGCTTTTGCAATCTGACGGGGTTCTACCGTGGCTTTTAGCAAATGGCTGGAACTACGATGATCAATCTTGTTTGATTGCGAATATCGTTGATGAATCTACAAGCCTGGATCAAGTTTGGGAATCAGATGAGTTTGATTTTAACACCCTGCCAGATGAAGATCAGGAAAAACTTCACCAGATTTTCGAGCATTTCTATCTTTGAAAGAATTACTAAATGCACCGATTCTAGTGCATCTAGGTTGTCTAAAGCTGTTAAAGAAAAGGGGGTATTGCTGCTTGATAGCTAGAGCATCACATTAGACATGAAAAACTCTACAACCATACAACTTAAGTGTGACTGTAGAGAAAAATCGATTCAACCCAAAAATTATGCCACATATAACAGTTATATCTGCGAAAAAGTTGAAATTGGGCAATTTCAGATTTTCCTGATCACAAAACCCACGCCTGAAGTTATTCAACTATTCCAATATCGGCTCGTTTATCTCGATGGATATTTCCCCAGTAACTATCAGGTATTCACAAGTTTGGATTGGTGGAAAGAGCATCAAATATGATGAGGCATTTGATGCTGTTCTTGGTTTAGAAGATTGAGAGAAATTAGGAGCATAACGATGAGTAAAGTTCAGCAACATTCAGAGGCTTGGAATGCGTTGATGGGATTAGATAAGCGCCATTATATTTCAACTGGATTTTATAGCTCCAATCGTGTGGAATCAGTTAATCAATATTAGGGATAATGTAGCTCCCAGTTTAAGGAATCAGCTAAAAGTTGATTACGAGTCAGGACTTGTTGATTATCAGGAACGGATTGACAAATTCCTCTCGCTAAATGCTTGGCAACTTCCTGACGATAAACAACAAGAAGTTAAAGCTAATTTGTTAACAGCATTCCCCACTCTCACTGACCTTGAAGACTATTTGCAAGTCGTCATTGGTCGTCCGGTGATTATCCCTGCCCTCTCTGAACAACTCGACCATAAACAAGCCGAATGCTTAGACCAAATCACACAATTCATCCAACAGTATGACCAAAATCTGGAGCAAAGGCTACGGGAATCTGCGATCGCTGGCGGTGAACAACTGGCGGCGCAACTTCTTGAAGAATTGAGCGACTGGGAGCCAGGACGCAAGCCAGTCCAGTTCAAAAAGAAAATGGAAAAACACTTGATGAAAGTGCGAGTGTTACTGGCAAATGCCTCACCGGAAGCTGGCAGTAGTTTACAGCAGATGATGGAGCATTTGGATTCGATTGTCACCGACCCAGCGATCGAAGCTAAGAACCTGGGCAGTGATGGGCGTAGTCAGTTGCAGCAAAAGATGGAAGAAATTCGCGCCAAGCTGTTAGACGAACAGCGCAATCTCCAACAGCTTGCCCTTGATGATGTGGGACTGGCAAAGGCTACAGTCACCGCTTTTAAGTTCAGGTAAAAAAATGGTCTTGGGCAAGTGTGCATTCGCTCAAGACTTGATCGGTGTATTAAAAGTGCAATATTCGCGTGACAAAAGGATGTCGCACTTTTACTATTTCTCAAACCAGATGACAAAGGGAATAACATTATGTCGCATTTTCATACCGAGGTGCTCGGCGTGCTGCCGCAGGTGCATTCGATCACCACCTATGTGCTGATGGACTCGCCAAAGGACGAGCGCGCATAGTTTTTCTTCGTACCGCCCGCGAACCGCTGCGCTTGAACCGCGACGACCCGCACCGCATATCAGTTTCATGACGAAACTCTCTTTCCTCGACCTTGTGCCCGTCACCGACACCGGCACAATTTCCCAGTCGCTCGCGAAC
>NZ_JAIVFR010000274.1 GCF_020829685.1 Nostoc sp. CHAB 5715
ATGGAGAATGAATTAACCAAAGATCAGATTTTAGAGCGTTACCTAAATCTGGTTTATTTGGGAGGTGGAGCTTATGGTGTAGCAGATGCATCCTGGGTATACTTTAGTAAAACGCCAGACCAACTTTCTTTAGCCCAAATGGCAACGATTGCTGGATTAGCCCCTGCTCCTAGCTTATACGCTCCAGACAAGAATCCCGAAGCAGCAAAACGGCGGCGGGACTTGGTATTGCTACGGATGCAAGAAGATAAAATAATTACGCCAGAACAAAGACAGGCAGCAGTCCAAGAACCACTGGCTCTCAAAACCAGTTTACCCAAGCGACTGGAAGTAGAATCACCCTACTTTACCAGCTACATCCAAAAAGAATTGCCGAAGTATGTTTCTCCTAACGTGCTAAAAAGTGAGGGATTAGTAGTAGAAACCACACTGAACCCGACTTGGCAGAAAGTCGCAGAAGAGGCGGTTGCCAAAACGCTGCGAAATCAGGGAAGCTGGGAAAACTTTAAGCAAGGATCAATGGTGGCCATTGACCCCCGCAGTGGGGAAATTAAGGCAATGGTTGGGGGAAAAGATTTTGGTAAAAACCAGTTTAATCGGGTTACTCAGGCACAACGGCAGCCAGGATCGACATTTAAAGGGTTTGTATATGCTACTGCGATCGCTAGCGGTAAAAGCCCCTACGATAGCTACGAAGATGCGCCCTTTGTCGTAGATGGTTATGAACCGAAAAACTATAGTGAAAGGTTTCGGGGTTCCATGAACATCCGAGATGCCCTCACCCGCTCTATTAATATTATTGCGGTGAAGGTGTTGATTGATGTAGGCTTTACGCCAACAATTAAACTTGCCCATGATATGGGGATAAACTCTGAACTCAAGCCCACCTACTCCTTGGCTCTTGGCTCAAATGAAGTCAATCTGTTGGAATTGACTAGCGCTTATGGCAGTTTTGCAACTCAAGGATTGCATACAGAACCTCATGGTATTACTCGCATCCTCAACCGCCAAGGCAAGGTGATCTGGTCAGCTAATTTCAAGCCAAAACGGGCCCTTGACGCTGACAGTGCCGCCATCATGACTTGGATGCTACGCAACGTCGTAGAAGCGGGAACTGGTGCTGCTGCTCAATTAAGTAATAGACCAGTTGCAGGCAAAACCGGCACTTCCGACGAAGCCCGTGATTTATGGTTTATTGGTTACATTCCCCAAATGGTGACAGGCGTTTGGCTAGGTAACGATGACAACCGCCCCACAGACGGCAGTAGTGGTAGTGCGGCTTACACCTGGCACGAATTTATGGAAAAAGCGGCAGAGGGGATGCCCGTAGAAAAGTTTCCCAAACGACCCAAGTTAGAAGGTCGTAAAGGCACTATCAAAGCCCAGTCTATCAAGCCCAAACAAGTGCTGAATCGTTCTATTTCCTCTAATGATGACTCAGAAAGGGAAAGTGTTAGAAATTCTGAGGATAGTGGTTCATATAGGAGACGTAGAACCAGAAGGAGCTATTCTCAAGAAGAACAGCAACCGAGCGATTATACCCCAAGACGGAGAAGACGCGATCGCACCCAAGAATCAACTTATACTAACTCTTCCTCAGAATCATCTCGTCCACGGCGGCGATATAGAAGAGTAGAATCTGATTCTCCTCCCCCGCCTCGAAGAAGTAGGCGATCTTCCTCTCCGGCAAATAGTTCCGGTTCTTCCGGTTCTTCATCACCACAGCCATCTTGGCGGGATAAACTTAGACCTTCTAATTGAGGAGTAGGCATTGGGCATTGGGCATGGGGCATTGGGCATGGGGCATTGGGCATACTCTAAATCCCCACTCCCTATTCCCTACTCCCCACTCCCCGTTCCCCAAAATTTATTCGTCTTCTGCAAACACAAAACGATATAACTCGCTCGGGTCTGGTTCGGGGCTGCTTTCGGCGAATTTAACTGCTTCGTCGATTACATCCTGAATTTTACGATCAATTGCTTTGATTTCTCCCTCATCCGCCAGATTTTGCTCTAGCAAATAAGTTGCCAACTTCTTAATTGGGTCACGGGCGAACCAAAATTCTTTCTCCGCTTTGCTTCGCATTTCATCTGGGTCAGCCAAGGAGTGACCCCGGAAGCGGTAGGTAAGTGCTTCAATTAATGTTGGCCCTTCGCCTGCGCGGGCACGGGCTACAGCTTCTTGAGCCACGGCTCGGACTGCTAGTACATCCATGCCATCCACTTCCACGCCCACCATGTTAAATGCACTAGCTTTTTTATAAATCTCTGGCTGGGAAGTGGCTCGTTCGTGAGACATACCAATGGCCCACTTATTATTTTCGACTACAAAAAGAATTGGCAGTTTCCATAAGGCTGCCATATTTAGCGTCTCGAAAAACTGACCATTGTTAGCTGCACCGTCGCCAAAAAAGCAAGCTGTCACTTGGTCAGCATTTTTATCTCCTAGCACTTCCCGGCGGTATTTGCTTTGAAAAGCTGCTCCAGCTGCTACAGGAATTCCCTCAGCCACAAAAGCATAGCCACCCAACAAGCGATGTTCGGCAGAAAACATGTGCATGGAACCACCGCGCCCTTTGCTGCAACCTGTGGCTTTGCCAAATAATTCTGCCATTACCTCTTTTGCTGGTACACCCGCACTCAGAGCATGAACGTGGTCGCGGTAAGTACTACAAACGTAATCTTCACCCGGTCGCATTGACTGCACAACACCACTGCAAACGGCTTCTTGACCATTGTACAAATGGACAAAACCAAACATTTTGCCCCTGTAGTACATTTCAGCGCACTTGTCTTCAAACAAGCGCCCTAATACCATATCCTCATACAACCGTAACCCTTCTTCTTTAGTGATGTGCGTAGTAGCAGGATTAAATGTAGGTAAAGTACGCTCTTGAACCATTATTTTTGAGTATCCCTGTTGTACAACTTAAACTTACGGTCTTAAATAAGTTGGTCTGATAACACCTCAGCCTTTAACAAGCTAGCGTTTGCAAGACTCAACAATCAAACTTTATTTATGCACCAAAAAAGGGTCTTAGGGAATAGCTGAATTTTTAATTTTTTGATTTTTAACTTTTCAGCCCATGTCCCGTGAGGATTTAACTCTAAGGGCAACATCTGCCGCTTTGGATTTTTCTCTTTTACCGAAACAGTGCTGAGTGCCGTTAGCGATCGCAGAACGTTGAGCCATTGCTGAGTAAAAAGTAAAATAAGTATCGATTAGGCATCAAATCAGTTACGAGTAGTGAATAGTGAGTGAAAAGATTCACAAATACTACGTATTACTCATTACTTCTTACTCAGAACTCAGCCCTCAGCACTCCTAAATATTCCCCTTCATAGAGTAGCAATCAAGATAGGCTGCTTTCTGCATATCCATTAACAATTTTAAAAAAAGGAGGCAAAAATCTATATACCCAAATAGGTAATTGTAATTAAAGGTAAATTATGATATGATTTTTTACTCTAGTTATCAGGGTCAAGACCTCCAATAGTGATATTTTAGTGACCTTCTAGTGGGAAAGTCCCGAAAAAATCAATCATCAATAGATTCTTGCAACCACAACAATTATGCCGTGATTAAAAGCGGTAGTTGTGGTTTGTGCTATCGAAGGCTGATAATAGTCGTGTTAAACAAAAATACTAAGAATTAAGACAAACAATTGAGGCTTTCTAGGCGAAAGCAAAAAATTAGTACTAGAATGTGACTCAAAATTTCGGGAAGGTACAAAACAAGTTGTTGCAATATACACTTGTAGAGTAAATTCTACACGGCATTGTTATGGCACGGTTTTACAGGCCTGGAACGCTCTAGGTGAATTATGTTGATCACGGTGCAGGGGAAGTAGGCTGTGCGAATTCCGCTAGATTACTACCGAATTTTAGGACTACCGTTGGCGGCAAGTGATGAACAATTGCGGCAGGCATATAGCGATCGCATTGTACAATTGCCACGACGTGAGTATTCTCAGGCAGCAATTTCTTCTCGTAAACAACTCATAGAAGAAGCTTACGTGGTTTTATCAGATCCAAAACAACGCAGTACCTACGATCATCTCTATCTTGCCCACGCCTATGACCCTGATAACCTTGCTGCTGCTGCCGCAGTAGCAAAGGAAAATCGTCCAGAAAGCACCAAAAGGGGTATTGACACCCAAAGTCCGGGCATCGAAATTAGTCAAGACGAATTAGTTGGCGCTTTATTAATTTTGCAAGAGTTGGGCGAATACGAGCTTGTATTGAAACTAGGTCGTCCATACCTGGTAAATAAAAATAGTGCTAAAAGTGTAAGAAAGGGCAATAATTTAGCAGACGAAGAAATATACGAAAGCGCTGAACATCCAGATGTTGTTCTCACTGTTGCCCTTGCTTGTCTCGAATTAGGTCGTGAACAGTGGCAGCAAGGTCACTACGAAAATGCCGCCATATCCTTAGAAACTGGTCAAGAACTGCTAGTACGTGAAGGGTTGTTCTCCAGTGTACAGGCAGAAATTCAGGCGGATCTTTACAAATTGCGACCATACCGAATCTTGGAGTTGCTGGCACTACCTCAAGAAAAAACTGCCGAACGACGCCAAGGCTTGGAATTATTGCAAAACCTTTTAGAAGATCGTGGTGGCATTGATGGCACGAACAATGATGAATCTGGTTTAAATATAGATGATTTTCTGCGATTTATCCAGCAGTTACGCACCCATTTAACAGTCGCAGAGCAGCACAAGTTATTTGAAGCTCAAAGCAAACGTCCTTCTGCTGTTGCCACTTACTTAGCTGTTTATGCCTTGATAGCACGGGGATTTGCTCAACGGCAACCTGCTTTAATTCGTCAAGCAAGGCAAATGCTCATCCGTCTGGGCAAGCGCCAAGATGTACATTTAGAACAGTCCCTATGTGCGTTACTCTTGGGACAAACTGAAGAAGCAACTCGTGTTTTAGAACTTAGTCAGGAGTACGAAGCCTTAGCTTTTATTCGGGAAAAATCTCAAGACTCTCCAGATTTGTTACCGGGGCTGTGTCTATATGCAGAACAGTGGTTGCAACACGAAGTATTTCCCCATTTTAGAGATTTAGCAAACCAGCAAGCTTTCCTAAAAGATTACTTTGCTAATCAACAGGTGCAAGCTTATTTAGAAGCACTGCCAACGGATGCAGAAACAACTAACGAATGGGCTGTAATTAACCCCCAGTATTTTCCCCAGCCCAAGACAAATAATCCCCCTCTCGACAACAATTCAACTAGAACTTCAGGGCAATTTAATCACAGCAGAACACCTGACCCACATTTGCCAAAAACACCAACAAAAGAAACGTCTGAATATCCAAACTTATCACCACATATATGGAATTCATCTGGAAGTGTAAAATCAGAGGTTCCTGCTGCTGAACGGATGAACAGAGGCACTAATCAGCATTTGAACGGTTCAGTTAAAAGTACTGCACCTGCTCATAACCAAAAGCGTAGGCAAAGAAAACCTACTCAATCTGCTAGCCGAGGGCGTGTACCAGATAATCGTCCTCCTTCTCGTCGTCCCCGGCGGCGGCGAACTTTTGCTAACACCCTCGAAGGGAAAACACGGCTGGTATGGAGAGTGTTTATTTCTTTGGTGAGTCTATTAGTTCTCTGGGTGGTAGCCACAACAACTTTTGGATGGTTAAAAAATCTGTTTTTTGCTACACGACCTGTGTCAGAGTTATTTGTAGAGATAAATCAACCACCAATATCTATTCCCGATCCAAATAGTAAACCAGAATCAGCACAAGACCCTCTAACAAATGCAACGGCAGAGGAAGTCATTCGGACTTGGTTATCGACCAAAGCTGAAGCTTTCGGGCCGAATCATGAAATTAATAATTTAGAGCAGATTTTAACTGGTTCAGCTTTGTCTAAATCGCGGCAGACTGGTGAACAGTATAGGTCAGAAAACCAATACTACAAGTACGACCATATTCTGAAGATAGAATCTGTAGAGATAAGTGATTTATTTGCAGATCGTGCCGTAGTGAAAGCTACGGTTAAGGAAGCGAAGCAGTTATATGAAGATGGTGAGTTTCAAAAGTCTTCTAGCGAGGATTTGCGAGTTCAATATGATTTGATTCGAGAACGACGTAAATGGCGCATCCAGAGTATATCTGCTGTCAATCAGATAATTAGATAAGTTTGAATATCTTAGGCGATCTGGTCATGAGGAAATTGTTCTGTGAGAGTCGCCTTTGCTAAAGTTTACTGGAAAAGTGATTTAATGAACATATTAAATTATTTAAAACAGTAATAGTAAACTCAAATTATAAGTTTAGTTTGTATATCATATGGATTTCCATACTTGTCTGAAAATCATTAGGACTTACGCAAAAAGTGCTAAAAAGCTTAATTTATCGAACCGCCAAGAACGCCAAGAACGCCAAGAATCGTAGAGTTTGCGTAAGTCCTAATCATGTTAATCAAGCTAACACACTATTAATAATTCACTGAAAACTTACCGGACATTTCCAATCAAGTGATTTAAGTGAAATTGGAGAAGTAAAACGATTTTGGTTCATTCTCAACACTTTTAACAGTTATTTCTAGACAAAGTTGATGACAAACGACACACCACAAGAATTGAACGCAGACCCAGAGATTGGGCGCTTGATTGATCAGGTAATGTCTTCATCTCTGACTGATGAACAGTACCGCAAAAAGATGCAGCGACGCAAAGAAGTGCAGGATCAACGCATAGCACAAGCTGTACCAGAAAAAGGGTTAATTATTGTAAATACTGGTAATGGTAAAGGTAAAACCACTGCCGCTTTGGGGATGGTGTTACGATCGCTAGGTCACGGGTATAAAGTAGCGATCGTTCAATTTATCAAAGGTAGCTGGGAACCTTCAGAAAAACGGGTTTTCGGTAATTGGGAAGACCAGTTAGAATTTCACGCAATGGGCGAAGGCTTTACCTGGGAAACTCAAGACCGCGATCGCGATCTCGATAAAGCTAGCGCCGCTTGGCAAAAATCATTAGAATATATTCGCAACCCAGACTTTCATCTGGTGTTGTTAGATGAAATCAATATCGCGCTGAAAATGTCTTACTTAGAGGTAGAGGATGTTTTAGCGGGTTTGGCGAACTTGGTTAAGAGAGAAGGTCAAATGCTTTCGATGGAGAATAACTTTGGAAATCTTGATTGAGTCAACAATAGGTGTCTCAAATTCATTTATAAAATTTCATTGTCAGGCTTTACTCATGCTGTTAGTAGCGTTATTATCTTCAAAAGCAACTATGTGGTCTTTATCATGTCATAACAGTAACAAATAAAGTGTACTTTTTTAATTTTTTTAGGAAATGATGAATACTTTGACAAAACGAACATTTTTAATATTAATGATATTACTTGTTTCCTGAGACAAATTCTGATAACCTTATCGGTTCCCTCTTTAATTTAGACTCTTTCGACGATCTAAATATCCAGCAGATAGCATGATAATGACAAATAAAAAATGGGCTGTTAAACGTATAACTGTCAATCTCGCAACACAGGAAGCGGAAAAGCTAGAAAAATATTGTCAACAAACAGGTAGACCCGCAACTGATGTGATTCGCGAACTGATTAGAAGTTTGCCTGTCTCCGATGACGACAAAGATGTAAATAAGTAAGAAGTTGCTTTTACGACTTACCAGATAACTGCTTTGTTACCAAAAAATAGTTATGATCCTTTTTTGAGTCCGCCGCAATGGACAAGAGTTTGTCTAGCTGATACAGACGCGTTTTTCTCGCGTCTGGTCAATTGCTGGACTAAAACGAACGATCAAAAAGGTTTTAGTATCGACAAAGCCATGCTTTAATATGCTGGTGGAGTTGATATTAAGTAGCAAATTCCGACACCAACCCAGTTACAATCTGTAAAGAAACTGAAAAGGAACTTCTTACTTATTTACATC
>NZ_JAIVFR010000275.1 GCF_020829685.1 Nostoc sp. CHAB 5715
CACCTTAGCAGCAGCAAGTCGAGACAAAACTATAAAACTTTTCAGTCTAGACGGTAAACTACTCCGTACATTCACTGGGCATGATGGTCAAGTTTGGGGCGTTAGTTTCAGCCCAGATGGACAAGCAATCACTTCGGCTAGTAAAGATAAAACAGTAAAGCTTTGGAGTCGAGACGGTAAACTGCTCAACACCTTACAGGGACATCAAGATGCGGTGAATTGGGTAAGCTTTAGTCCTGATGGCAAGTTGCTAGCCTCAGCCAGCGATGACAAAACAGTAAAAATCTGGAATTTAGATGGTAAATTGCTATACAGCTTAAATGGTCATAGTCGCCGGGTAAATGGGGTTGCTTGGACACCTGATAGTCAGGCGATCGCTTCAGCTAGTATTGATAACACGGTGAAGATTTGGAGCCGGGACGGGAATCTGCTAAATAATCTTACAGGGGATGGCGATAGTTTCATCAGTGTGAGTTTTAGCCCCGATGGTAAAACTTTGGCAGCTAGCAGTGATGATAAAGTGAGGATTTGGAACCGAGAAGGGACGTTACTGATTGCTTTGAAAGGTGATAAGCAAGAGTTAACCAGCGTCAGTTTCAGTAATGACGGCAAGACCCTGGCTGCGGGTAGTGGTAATGGCACAGTGATTTTCCAGAATTTGGCAGATATCGAACTAGAAAAATTGCTGGCACGGGGTTGCAATTTGCTGCATGATTATTTGCAGACTAATCAGAAGGTAATGAAAGGCGATGGCTCCGCCAACGCCAGGGGCGAACGCGCCTTGTGTTCTAGTAGATAATAGCGTAATGGGATTGATAGAAGTTGGTCTTGACAGGCATAGGTTCTCAGTTGAAGGGCTGACCAATCAAACCAGTTGCGATCGTTGGTAAGAATGTCGAGGATAACGTTGCTGTCTACCACCAAGCAGCCAACCATTACAATCTACCAACTTGAAGGTGCAGAGTATTTACCCCCCAAGGTGTTTCGAGGGCAGGATCGAATTGATTCTAGATTGTTTTTGAACATTCCCTTAACTGCTGAACAGATTTTTGCAATGAGTCGCTGATTAGCAATGAAGAAATTTATTCTAGTCGTCTTCTTGCCACTAGTTTAATGCGCGATCGCCCTTAGCATTGGCAAAGCGATCGCTTAACTCAATAGACTTTTTGCATGAGTAAAGTCTCTGTGTTTGAAATAGAGTTACCTACAAGCTGCTTTTTGATAAATCTTGGTTTGTTCTAAACTCAGACCCAACATGGCTTTCATCCTGTCCTATAGCGATATAACAGTTTCAGCAGATTGGCCCGACGCATGACGAGGGCGAAGATGTAAGGTGATTTCCGTATCAAGCCGCTTGAGGAAAATGAGGAGTTTGCCCTCGCTGAACCGTTGAAACTCTCCTTTCATCAAATGAGATACTTCTGGCTGGGTAATGCCAAGAAGTTCGCTGATTTCGCGCTGTTTCAAGTTACGTTGAGAAAGGAGGCGCAGTACCTGAATCCCTATCTTTCCTCGCATAAAAAGTTCCGAGGCATCCTCTAAACCGAGATCAGCGAATACGTTGCCACTGCTTTCTTCAAAAACGGGTTCCTGTGTCATTGTTGTTTCTCCCTTACCACTGCGTCCTTATAGCGTTGTTTAATCAGGTCAACATCAGCCTGTGGGGTTTTAATCCCCTGCTTTGATTTCTTCTGAAAAGCGTGCAGAACATAGATTTTCTCTCCAATCTTTACCGCATAGACTGCCCTGTAAGTATCGGTATCGTAGCGTTTGACGATTTCATACACGCCGCTTCCAATCCCTTTGAAAGGTTTGGCATCCATTGGTGTTTCCCCTGCTTGCCCCAATTGCAGCGCATAGCCTACTGATGCACGCACATCAACAGGAAATAAGCGGATATTTTTGAGTGAGTCTCCCATCCAAACCAGAGGTCGTAAAGGAATTTCTATAATACCCTCATCATCGTCCATCTTATATGAAATTTCCTATAAAATAAGTTAGACAATAGCATGAAATGCCCCGCGCGCGAACGGCGTATCGCGTTATATATATTAATCATCTATCCAAATAATCTTAATTCATGCAAAAAATCGTATCCGATCCAAAAATCATGATGGGCAAACCTGTCATTTCAGGAACTCGTATTACAGTTGAATTAATTCTTGAAAAACTTGCTGCGGGTGAAACACCTCAGCAAATACTCGAAGCGCATCCGCGACTTAGGGATGAAGGAATTAAAGCAGCTTTGGCATTTGCGGCTCAAGCTTTGCGGTATGATGTCATTTATCCAACGATTGCGTAGATGATAGGATTAATGGCAAGTTGGTCTTGACGGGCATAGGTTGTCAGTTGAAGGGCTGACCAATCAAACCAGTTGCGATCGTTGGTAAGAATGTCGAGGATAACGTTGCTGTCTACCAAGACGGTCATGGATTATCGTCGCTACGAGTGAGGGTCATGATTTGGTCAGTGGTGAGATTTGCAGCAGCGCAACCCCGCATGGTGTCAATCCAGGTTGAGATTTTATCGCTAGGTTGTATTTTCTTGAGGTAGAGGCGATCGCCTTCGATTTCAAACGCTAATTCTACATCAGGAGAAATGTTTAGCACCTCTCGGATTTCAGGAGGGATGGTAATTTGACCGTCAGGTGTAATCCGCATCGTGTGTTTGTTGTTCAAGCGTTCTTATGTTACAGCGCTTTTTAAGTAATTGAACTACACCACTCCCTACTCCCCATTCCTCGTCTCAGTCGTGGTCTAAATACCTGAAAACTGCTGTAAATGTGGAATAGCCTAGTAGGTGTCAAAGTCAAACGCTTGCCTAATTCTACACAGGAGCAAGCGTTTTCGCGCTACTAATCCCGCGAGGTGATGTGATGGCATCCGCAGGTTGAATTACCTCTGCTAATGCGTCTAGTTGTTCTCCAAGATAATCAGAATTTTGCAAGATTTCTGGATTTACATTCTCATGTCTGAGCAAGGCATAAACAGAAATCCTTCCATCTGGGATTTGCCGATACCGCAGAGTCGGGTTGTAGCCCATATCTTCCAGTAACTTCAAGGTTTCTGCAACATTCATATTTTCAACAGCAGTGAGTTCTACTGCTAAAAATACTTCCCCAGGTTTCGGAATAACTGGAAGCTCAAGCGTCATAAATCTCTCCCTCAAATCTGCATTCGTAGCGTTTTCCTTGACCTACTTTCTTTGGTTTACCGATTAACCTCACAACTGTTTTCCCTTCAATAGTCGCTTCTTCTGCCTTCATCGACATTTTTGCATAGCTTGCGCTTCCGTGTCAGCCCAAACATAATCAGTCCAAATTTCCTTTGGTTTTTCCGGGTCTTCTAGCATTTTCTTAGTTTAGACCAATCTCGCTCGGTTTTGGAAAGAGTGCCCCTACTTATCGCCCCTTGTGTTCTGGTAGATAATTTACAAGAATGATCAAAGGTGATCGCTCCCAGAACCAACCGGAAATGCGATCGCTTTCAGCTGCCTTTTTGTCCAGCTTGTTTATGTTCCTGCTCTTGGCACCAGGCAGCGATTAGCTCTTTAGCAACACTGCTCATATCCGTTTCAGCCTGCACACACAAGGACTTGAAACGGATTTTTAATTCTTTGCCAATAATCAATTTGACTGTATCTTCGGGTTTTGCCATCTCATTATTCTGACATGGCATAGAGGGAACATAATCAATATTCCCCTGTTCCCCTGTTCCCCTAAAGTTGCTATACTCAAAAGTTAAAAGCGATCGCCCCCAGGACCAACCGGAATAGCGATCGCTTTCTAAACCCCCACATACATAGGGAGATAAATAAATGATGACACAAGTAAAAGCCAAAATAGATGAAACTGACTCTCAAGCATCTTCAGAAAGAGAATCCATCAAACACACACTGATTGGTTCTCCCAAAGCTGTTACCAGTACTATTCGCGTGCTGCACCAACTTAGGTACGCTGACATTGGTGATTGGAGTCCTCTGTTACCAACTGGCAATGCAAGTGAGGTGATGAGCATTTTGATACGTTCGATTTTGATGCAATAGTTGTAGGACTTACGCACGCTCTACGAATTCTTGGCGTTCTTGGCGTCTTGGCGGTTCGATAAATTAAGCCTTTCGGCGATTTTTGCGTAAGTCCTGAGTTGTTTACGCCCCCAAATTATAGGGGGCTATTTTTTGCGTGCTGGCATTAGTTGTGAGTGTGTAGTCGAGTATTTGCAGACTAGCTAGAAGGTGACAAAAGCGATAAGCTGTTATTTCAGAACTACGGCAGGAAAATCAGCCAGGACTCATAAACAAAACTGTACATCTTGGTAGCATTGAGTGAAGTACCCATCAGCAAGGGAGCGAGGGCGATGTATGCAACCGTCACACAACCACTGACTTTTGCAGAGTTTCTTGCCTGGGACGATGGTTCAGGCAGAGAGTTTGAGCTATTGGATGGGATTCCCGTGCCATTATCAGAACCAAATGCAAATCATGAGGATTTGATCGAGCGACTGTGTGCCTACTTAGAAAATCATTGCCAAGAAAATGACCTGCCTTACGTGTCGCGCCAGTCCAAGCAGGTTCGCCTCAAAACAGCACCAACAGAAAAGGAAAAAAGCCGGAAAGCAGATATTGTCATATTTGCAAGAGTTGAATGGCAGAGGATGAAAACTAGCTCTAGTTCTGCTGCTGCATATATTCCACCACCCGGAATCATTGAGGTCGTTAGCAATAACTGGAAGGACGACTATCTGACAAAACTAGCTGAATATGAAGATTTGGGCGTTTTCGAGTACATCATTGTAGACTATGCTGCTTTTGGTGGCATTCGGTTCATTGGCTCTCCCAAACAGCCAACCATTACAATCTACCAACTTGAAGGTGCAGAGTATTTACCTCCAAAGGTGTTTCGAGGGCAGGATCGAATTGATTCTAGATTGTTTCCGAACATTCCCTTAACGGCTGAACAGATTTTTGCAATGAGTCGCTGATTAGCAATGAAGAAATTTATTCTAGTCGTCTTCTTGCCACTAGTTTAATGCGCGATCGCCCTTGGCATTTGCAAAGCGATCGCTAAACTACACACCGCCAAGCATTTGGTCGGAGCGGTGCTAAGATAAATATGCCGATTCACTCGCGCCAAAGTTCAATGACTATTGCCAAACTGTCCGAACTAGGCATTACTCACCTTCCCGACCATACTGAGTTACCAGAGTCAGATGGGAACTTTGTGAAAAATTTTCAAGAACATCCGCAAAGCATACTTCTAACTGACTCCGTTCAAGGTATATTACAGCAAATTCACTCAGATAAGCAGTATTGTATTGGTCAAGATTGTGGCATTTACTGGCGTTTGACCGAACCACCTGAACGCGGTGCCCAAGCACCCGATTGGTTTTACGTCCCGAATATTGCACCTATGTTAAATGGTCAATTTCGACGTTCGTATGTGTTGTGGCAAGAATATGTCCATTGGTGTCAACTTAAGCTATAAATAGCAAAACTTTCGGCTTGACTCACCCGCCTCGAACTAAAGTTCTTTGGCTTTTAGCTAAAGTCTACTGAAGTAGACTAAAGATTTTTTGCTATATTTAGTCATCTTCAGATGACTTTCGCTATTAGCAAGGAACTTCAGTTCCTTGCGGGACATAACTTTTACGTTAAGTTGACACGTATGGAATATGTCGCTCCCCTAATTGTACTGGAATTCGCTTCTGGGGATGGTTCAGAAGAAAGAGACAATACTCCAATTACTGGTAAATTCTGGGTATATGAGCAAGCAATCCGCGTACCTTTTTATGGCATTTACGAATTTAGCAAAGCTGCGATTGAGGTTTATCACTTAGTTGATGGTAGGTATCAGCAACTCACAGCTAACGAACGTGGACACTATGAGATTTCCTTGATGGGTGTCGAATTGGGTATTTGGCAAGGACAGTATGGAAATACTACAGCGCCTTGGTTGCGTTGGTGGGATACACAGGGAAATTTATTACTAACTGGTGAGGAAAAATCGCAGTTATTAGCACCTCAATTAGAACAAAAATCAATTTGTTCTATTAGCCAGCGTGAGATTTTTTTTACTATTTCTTTATCTTTTGCTTTAACCTGAAATTGCCAATTCTCAAGTATAAGTAAATTGGATAAGTAAGTTGGCGCAATAAAACCAAACTGTGTGAAGAAAAGTAAATAAGGCTCAAACTCTTTCTCCCCCTGCCTTATCCCAACAATAATTATTTACGCCGACCTACTTAATTTATTTTCTGGAAGTCCCT
This sequence comes from Nostoc sp. CHAB 5715, assembly GCF_020829685.1. Classification (GTDB taxonomy): domain Bacteria; phylum Cyanobacteriota; class Cyanobacteriia; order Cyanobacteriales; family Nostocaceae; genus Nostoc. Next base: position 6,264 of record NZ_JAIVFR010000275.1, read on the forward strand.
TAACGCAAGACGCTTGGGTTTCACTTCCCTACGAGACGCTGTGTTTCGACTTCGCTCAACATAAATTCGCGTTCGTTCAACCCAACCTACGCAGGTTAAGGTTTTTATAGCTAACCCAAGCGTATTATGATATAACCTGGTTGTTCACGAACAAGAAGCAGGAGTAAACCAGGAACTATGAGGCAAAGCTTTCGGCGCATCAGCCGTGAGTACAACTTCACCTTTAGCATTTATCACCCACCCTTGCGCTTCCACAATCGGCGTTGGACTGGAACTATTTGCCTGATTTGAAACATTTGTATTAACACGGTTTTCACCCTTTGAGTTGAGAGTTACCCAATCTAGTTGAACTGCATCAGGAGTCAGGGGTTCGGTTCTGGGGTTGGGTGGTAAGCCGCCGCGTCCGGTGATCGTAAAACTGCTTTGATTTTGTGCTGTACGCGCTTGACAGGCTTGCGCCACTTGAGTATCGACTGGTACGGCTGGTAAGTTAATTAATCCTTGAGAGGGGTCAACATCGAGCGTATTAATTTCTACAATGCCGCTTAAATCAGGTCTTGTTTGGGAAATTGCCGTAATATCATTTGTCTGAAGTTCACGCGGGTCTGAATCCGTAGGGCGCAACTTTTTAAGGTCTTCGGTAGTTAGTGGCGCAATTCCAAAAATCTTAGTAGCGTTGATTTTGACTATTCCCCCTTTACCATCGTAGGCATTGGCGGTGATGTCGCTGTTTTCATTTGGTTGGGCGACGATGAAGCCGTCAGGGACATTGATGGTGATATTACCCCCATTTCCACCAGCCCCTTCAGTGTCTGCGCCTGCTGAGGTAGAAATCTCACTCTCGCGGCGCAGTAACAATAAGTCTTGTAAATTCAGCGTAATATTGCCACCATCACCGGAGTTAGCTTGTCCAATGAGCTTACCTTGGTCATCCAATTTGATAGAACGAGCGGTGATTTCCAAATCACCTGCCTTATTTGTGCCTTGACTGCTCACAGTTATGTCAGCGTTATTTAAGACATTTAATTCTCCAGTGTTAACTATAATGCTTCCCCCCTCTCCAGTAGATTCTTTAGAAGTGGAAGCTGAAACCTGCGCTCCATCTTGAACAATCAATTGCCCAGTTTCTATATTTAAGTTTCCGGCATTTCCAGTAGCTTCAGTCCCAACAAATAAACCACTAGATCCCATTTGCGAGGTTCCAATAAGTTGGATAGAGTCTGCGGTAACAGACAAGGTTCCTCCCGCTCCCTGACTACGAGTATTAGCTGAAACCTGCGCTCCATCTTGAACAATCAACTTCCCAGTTTCTATATTTAAGTTTCCGGCATTTCCAGTAGCTTCAGTCCCAACAAATAAGCCACTAGCTCCCATTTGCGAGGTTCCAATCAGTTGGATAGAGTCTGCGGTAACAGACAAAGTTCCTCCCGCTCCCTGACTACGAGTATTAGCTGAAACCTGCGCTCCATCTTGAACAGTCAATTGCCCAGTTTCTATATTTAAGTTTCCGGCATTTCCAGTAGCTTCAGTCCCAACAAATAAGCCACTAGCTCCCATTTGCGAGGTTCCAATCAGTTGGATAGAGTCTGCGGCTACAGACAAAGTTCCCCCCCCTCCTTTAGTTTCTTTAGAAGTCGAAGCTGAAACCTG
>NZ_JAIVFR010000276.1 GCF_020829685.1 Nostoc sp. CHAB 5715
GCCATTTTGTGATAGGTAAGGCTGACTCCAAAAAGTGGCAAAGGACTGTTTTGCAGATTCATTACCGATGTGCGATCGCATCCGATTTGGCGGAAGTAGTTAGAGGCAATTAAAGGGCGGATGCTCTCGTTAAAGAAATTAATTTTTTTAACGAGAGCATCCGCCCTTTAATTGCCTCTAACTACTTCCGCCAAATCGGTGAAAATGGCGAATTTGTTGATAATTTCTGGATTATTGACTTACCCTTTGTGATTTTATTTGGTGTAGAATTGCTGGGGCGCACTTTCTTAATTAGACGGCAACATCCTGGTTTAAGCTGGTTTGAAGCAGTATTGTGGCGTTGGTACGACCTATTTTTACTACTGCCATTTTGGCGGTGGTTGCGAATTTTACCTGTAGTAGTTCGCCTCGATCAAGCGCGGTTATTGAATTTGCATCCAGTGCGAAAGCAAATTCATCAGGGAATTGTTGCCAATTTTGCCGAAGAACTCACAGAAGTTGTAGTGGTGAGAGTAATTAATCAGGTTCAGGGTTCAATTCACAAGGGTGAGTTTACGCGTTGGCTACTGCAACAAGAAAATTTACGTCCCTACATAGATATTAATAATGTGAATGAAGTGGAAGCGATAGCAGGTCTTTTGGTAAAGACAATTGTCTACCAAGTGCTACCCGAAATCCAACCTGCGATCGTTGCCATTTTGCGCCACAACATCGAAACCGTCTTCCATCAAGTCCCCGTCTACCGCAACCTCCAGAACCTCCCTGGCGTGGAACAAGCCCAAAACCAGTTAAGCGAACAACTGGCAACCCAAATCACAACTAATCTTTATAAAACGTTAGTTAGCGCTGTTGAAGACCCTGTGGGCGCAAAACTCACCAGTCAACTCGTACAAAGCTTTAGCGATGCCTTGGGATCTCAAATAAAGGAAAAACACGTACTTTCAGAAATTCAGAGTTTACTTTTTGACTTTTTAGAAGAAATCAAACTCAACTACGTCCAGCGTTTGTCCCAAGAAGACATAGACCAAATTATCGAGCAAACCAGACAGCTACGAACACAAGTATCAGTTCCAGCAGTAGTGAAAAGATGAAGGAGCAGGGGGAGCAGGGGAGGATGAGGGAGATGAGGGAGATGAGGGAGATGAGGGAGATGAGGGAGATGAGGGAGATGAGGGAGTGAGGGACAAGAATTAATAACCAATGCCCAATGCCCAATGCCCAATGCCCAATGCCCAATGCCCAATGCCCAATGCCCAATGCCCAATGCCCAATGCCCAATGATTATTAAATGCGCTAAACTCGAATTAGGCGAATCATAATTGGTTCGTCACAAGACTTCTTGGAAGATATACCTATCGCAGGAAGTGGGTTAGTGCCCACTTTTTTTATTGAATTTTCTCATGGCTCATCCTTTAGTTCCAGAAATTATTGATTTGGCGACACCAGTGGCAGAAGAACTGGGATTGGAAGTGGTTGGCGTGGTTTTTCACACTAACCAAAGTCCACCAGTTTTGCGGGTAGACATTCGCAATCCTGAGCAAGACACCGGTTTAAATGATTGTGAAAGGATGAGCCGTGCTTTAGAAGCCTCTTTAGATGCTGCCCAAATCGTTCCAGATGCATACGTCTTGGAAGTGTCTAGTCCTGGGATTTCGCGGCAACTGGTAACAGATAGGGAGTTTATTTCCTTTAAAGGATTTCCTGTCATCATCTCCACTTCGCCACCCTACGACGGACAACAAGAGTGGACTGGTCAGTTGATTCGTCGGGATGAGACAGCAGTTTACTTAAACCAAAAAGCTCGTGTAGTCGAAATTCCCCGCTCCCTAATTACTAAGGTGCAGCTAGACGAGCGCCGATAAACAAAGGGCTAAGGCTGGTTGAGTTAGAGACTAAAGTGCCATTCGCTCAAGGTTAGAGCTAGGAGCTAGAGGTTAGGGACTAGTGTAAAGCTATTCTCTAATCCCTGGCTTTAATGCGTAATTTTCAGTCCCCAGTCTCCAGTCCCCAGCGATGTACTGAGCGCAGTCGTTGTGTCCCCAGTCCCTAATTTTTAAAGGAGATTGCTTATGTCAATGGTTACTTTACCTGGATTAAAAGAATTAATTGAAAGTATAAGCCGCGAGCGGAATTTACCCCGTCTTGCAGTTCAATCAGCTATTAGAGAAGCACTACTCAAAGGCTACGAACGTTATCGTCGCGCCCAAAATTTAGAACGCAAACAGTTTGACGAAGATTATTTTGAGAATTTTGAAGTAGAACTCGATATTGAAGGAGAAGGATTTCGCGTTCTTTCCACCAAAACCATTGTCGAAGCAGTCAATAACACAGACCACCAGATTTCCCTAGATGAAGTTCAACAAGTAGCTCCCGAAGCGCAGTTAGGAGATTCTGTGGTGCTGGATGTTACCCCCGACCAAGGAGAGTTTGGTCGGATGGCGGCGATACAAACCAAGCAGGTACTGGCGCAAAAATTACGGGATCAACAGCGCCAAATGGTGCAAGAAGAGTTCCAAGATTTAGAAGGAACCGTCCTGCAAGCAAGAGTCCTGCGGTTTGAGCGGCAATCAGTAGTTCTAGCAGTCAGCAGTGGCTTTGGTCAGCCAGAAGTAGAAGCCGAATTACCGAAGCGGGAACAACTACCCAACGATAATTATCGGGCAAATGCCACCTTCAAGGTATATCTCAAAAAAGTCTCCCAAGGGCAGCAACGAGGGCCACAGTTGCTTGTGTCTCGCGCTGATGCTGGTTTGGTGGTTTATCTGTTTGCCAACGAAGTTCCAGAAATCGAAGATGAAGTGGTACGGATTGTTGCCGTAGCTAGGGAGGCAAACCCCCCCTCCCGTTATGTCGGCCCCCGGACTAAAATAGCAGTAGATACTCTTGATCGGGATGTAGACCCAGTAGGCGCTTGTATCGGAGCCAGGGGATCGCGAATTCAAGTGGTAGTCAACGAATTACGCGGTGAAAAAATAGATGTAATTCGCTGGTCGCCAGACCCAGCAACATATATCGCCAACGCCTTAAGTCCAGCCCGGGTAGATGAAGTACGCCTGATGGACCCAGAATCCCGGCAAACTCACGTACTAGTGGCTGAAGACCAATTGAGTTTGGCCATAGGTAAAGAAGGACAAAATGTCCGTTTGGCAGCCCGTCTGACTGGTTGGAAAATAGACATCAAAGACAAAGCTAAGTACGACTACGCAGGAGAAGATGCCAAATTTATGGCTGTAAGAACAAAATATCAATCAGAGGAATCAGAGGAAGACGATCTTGAATATGAGGAAGAATTCGAGGATGAAAATCAGGACGGATTAGAAGAGGAGGATACTTTTGACAATGAAGATGATGAATAATTGATTAATTTTGTAAAGTTTTGATACTGTTGATTGTAGTCTCAGTCTCAAGGATTATTTTCTCAAAAGCTACTTGGTATGAGTAAAAAATAGTAATAATAAACTTCTTTTTACATTCAGAATGCTGGACTGAGATCACCCAGAAACGATGAAACCAAATTATCGGCGCTGTATTAGTTGCCGGAAAGTAGGCTCAAAAGATGAGTTTTGGCGGATTGTCCGCGTCTTTCCATCGGGAAAGGTACAATTAGATCAGGGCATGGGGCGTTCTGCCTATATTTGTCCGCAAAGGAGTTGCCTACAAGCAGCCCAAAAAAAAAATCGACTAGGGCGATCGCTACATGCATCAGTGCCAGAAACACTGTACCAAAGCTTGTTGCAACGTCTAGCCCAGAGCAATACCCAAAACCAAATTTAATTGGAACAACTTTGTGACGTCATCACCAGAGCGGCGAAAAAACTCTTTTCCTGCCCAGTCAAAGCCAAACAGAATAACAGCAGTGTAAATTGCTAATCCACCTAATAAAATCGCTAAACTCATGGCGGAGAATTCTCCTCCGTGAATTCCAACACAAATCGCTAATACTAGCAAAGCACCTGTGTCAGTAAAAATTGTCGCACCAATCGTGACGGTTACAGCTTCATTCGTTACCACTCCCAGGCGACTCACAATTGGATATGCCAAGAGGGTATGAGAAGCCAGTAAAGAACCAATTAGGAAGGAGGCATTCCAACCAAAATCGAATAAACGTCCTGTTGCAATGCCAGCAATCATTGGAACTAAAAATGTTAAAGTGCCAAAACCGATTGAGCGATTTCTAGTTTTACGAAACTGCTCTAAGTCAATTTCTAAACCTGCCACAAACATCAAATAAAGCTTGCCGATCTCCGAGAGCAGATTGATAGTTTCAGACTCAGGGTTTAATAACTTTAGTCCATTTTGCCCTAGTAATATACCTGCAACCAACAACCCCACTAGTCCAGGTAGCCTTAGTCGTTCAAATATAGGAGGTACAGTAAAGATTACTGTTAGGAGAATTGTAAATGCAACAATAGGACTGTCTGTTAGCGAGTTCACTGCCATGTTTAATAATTAAACCTAAATAGAAGATTTATAATTTGCATAAGAAATTTTACTTAATTTTTTTGCTTGCTTCAGTCTTATTAGTCACAAAAAATTAAATCTTTAACAGCATAAATGTTGCGATCGCAATTACGATCCTACCTTAAGAAGGGGTTATCTACATCTACAGGTTGAAATAAAAATAGAATTTATAGTAACGAAAAGAATGGATGAATAAATAGTAGAAAATGGCTCATAGCGCTTATCGTTTGAATGATTAGAGGTGCAAAGATGTTAACCTACTTCTGTGCGCCATATCTATAAAAATCTGGAAGACCGTTCTTATGGGTTCCTATTAATGATAATTTTAAGCATTGGAACCCCTAAAAATCAAAGTTTATGAACGCAGCCGACGATAAAACAATTGTTCGTGAGTATTTCAATTCCACAGGGTTTGACCGTTGGAAGCGAATCTACGGCGATGGCGAAGTCAACAAAGTCCAACTAGATATCCGCAATGGACATCAGCAAACTGTTGATACAGTTCTCGGCTGGCTGAAGGCTGATAACAATTTACCAGAGCTATCAATCTGCGATGCTGGGTGTGGTGTCGGTAGTCTCAGCATCCCCCTAGCGGTAGATGGTGCCAAAGTCTATGCCACCGATATTTCTGAAAAAATGGTGGAAGAAGGCAAGGATAGAGCCAAGCAAACCTTGCCAAATGCCGAAAATCCCACTTTTGCCGTGCAGGATTTGGAATCGTTGAGTGGTAGTTACCATACCGTTATTTGCTTGGATGTTCTCATTCACTACCCCCAAGAAAAAGCGGATGAGATGATTTCTCACCTCTGTTCTTTGGCACAGTCGCGGATAATTCTCAGTTTTGCGCCGAAAACCTGCGCCCTGAGTATACTTAAGAAAATTGGCAGTTTCTTTCCTGGGCCAAGTAAAGCTACTCGTGCATATTTACATCGTGAGGCTGATGTAGTGAGAATTTTGGAAAGTAATGGCTTTTCTTTGCAACGAAAAGCGATGACGAAGACTCGTTTCTATTTTTCCCGCCTACTTGAAGCTACACGTAAGTAAAGTTAGAATCGCAGCAAGATGAATATTATACCTTTGCTGCGATTTAAAAATCTGAAGGCTTAACACTGGTAAGTATTCTAGTTGGTGCTAAGTTCTGCTTTTGAACTTGGCGTAGGCGTAGCCCGCACTTCGACTGCGCTCAGTGACCGTCGGAGACATCGCTCTGATTTGGAGCATGAACAATTATCATAGCGATCGCACAACCATATTGAAGTAATAAAGGCAAAATTTATCCTAAATATTACCAAATAAATGGAATCAAACGAGAACTAGATTGTTGATACTCTGCATACTCTGGATACTTGACAGACATTGCCTCTTCTTTTTGAGATATACGCCAAAGATAGAAGATAAAAATGTATCCTGGTACTAAATAAGCCCAAAAGGAGCCAGCTACAACGCTAAAACTTAAGTACCGCAGCAAATCTGCAAAATAATTGATATTGCGAGAAAAACGCCAAATGTTATCACGTACTAGCCCAGCTTGAAACTGTTTGGCGGTGAGCTTTTGGACATCGGCAGTGGCATTAATCAGACTACCAAAAATGTAGAGTAAAAGTGCAATAGCAGCTGTTGCCATTGATAAGGGAACAGGATTGATAAATGCTAAGTATCCAGGTAAGACATAAAAAAATCCTGCAATTAATACTGTAAAAATGAGAGTTCCTACTCCAGATGGCTCATTAAATATCTTTTGTCGCTCTGGAAACAACCACTGTTCTAGCAACCACCACAGACAGTAGCTAATATGTAGACACATATAAATAACCTGTCGCCAGTCTTGGATACCGAAAACAATAGCAAAACCAACCAAACAAACAATTGTAGTGACTTTTGCCAAATTAATGGCTTTTAATCCGGTTATTCCAGGGTTTTCAGCGTTGACAGTATTCTGCATAAGTTATTGAAATTATTGAAATAAAGGCTCTTCATTACTTATTATGCTAAATACATCTGTATAGAGCTTGTAAAACCTGGAGCAATTCAAGCAGAGATCGTCGAAGCAAGAATCACGCGACTTTGAGTCGTGTGAGGTTCAAATATTGGAAGCTTTGCGAAAGTAAGGTTAAAATCGCTGAGTTAGTGTAAATCTGAAGTGGAACTATGAAAACTGCTGAAAAATTGGCCGCAGCTTGGCTACTGACAATGGGATTCATGTTTGTAACTCTATCAGCAGCAGAGGTATTTAATAAAACGACTATGGAAAAATCAATCACGCTACCCTTAGCTTGGGATGGTTCGATTGAGTTCTCACAAACAAATACCCCTGTAATTGATGATACTACGGTAGAACGTCTAATTTTTGGCATTCCTACCCTAACACTGGGCACATGGTTAGCATTGAGATTATACCGTCAAAGCCGACAGGAGAAAAAGGCGCTTAATCAACAAGTTAGCGATCGCCTGCAATCGATTTTTTATAAAATGCTACAAGAAAATCATGGGCGCATAACTGTATTAGGCTTTGCCATGCAGTCACAACTACCCGCAGCCCATGCTAGGCAATATTTAGATGAAAAAGCTAAAGATTTCAATGCAAACTTTAAGGTGAACGAAGAAGGGGCTGTATCATATCATTTTGATGTCTAATTGTCATTTGTCCTTTGTCCTTTGTCCTTTGTTATTTGTTATTAACTAATGACTAATACTTCGACTACGCCCTTCGGCTACGCTCAGGACAAGCTCAGTACAAGTGACCAATGACTAATGACTAATAATCAACTTACGGTTAGGTCTAATGACGCAGATTTTTTTGAGCGTAGCTGCCATTTTAGGCGGTTTGTCAGTTGCTGCTGGTGCTTTTGCTTCCCATGCCTTGCGGGAAAAAATTAGTGAGCGATGCCTACGGCGGGCTACGCCTACGCTAGAAATTTTTGAAACTGGCGCTCGTTATCAAATGTATCATGCTCTAGCACTTTTTCTCGTAGCACTACTAATTAGTCGCACCGAATTTCCTCAACCCACTCTTGTCGCCAGTGGATGGCTGTTTATCATTGGCATTGTTATTTTCTCAGGTAGCTTGTACGCCCTTAGCTTAACTGGTATTAAATCTTTAGGAGCGATGTCTACGACGGGCTACGCCTACGCACCACTAGGCGGCGCAGCCTTTCTTGCTGGTTGGGGTACTTTAGCTTTTGCCGCTTGGACTTTGAAGTTGTAAAGTAACAAGAATATTTTCCTACAAACAAAGTTATGAATTATGAGTTTTTCACTTATAATTCATAGCTCCTCATTCTCAGGCGTACCAACAAACTATGCAAATCCGCATTCGCTGAAGGTACTTCAGGTAATGGGCTTGATTCATATACTTCCTGCAACTTATTACGCAGACGTTCATATTCTATTTGATGAAAAGCTACATTAATATC
>NZ_JAIVFR010000277.1 GCF_020829685.1 Nostoc sp. CHAB 5715
TGAAATTTTCTCCCCTACTTGTAGAAAGTAAGGGAGAAAAGTCTTAGAAAAAGCTTTTAAAGCTTTTGTTGCATTTTTGAGCAAGACTAACATTTACTTAACTTATATATGCCTTATCAAAACTTACAAGTGCATACCAAGTTTATGAAAGTAGACTTGCTCTTACCCAACAAGCAATTGTTGAGCAGTATTTCCTTTCCTTAACAACAGTTCAGGTTTTGTGTCTTCAGTGCGGCTAGCATCAGAATAAAGTTTCATGATTTCTATACCTCTACGAAGAACTTCAGTTTTATCAATATTCAATTGTTTTGAAATTTCTTCGAGGTCTTTTGTAGCATTCTCACTGAGACTAATATTAACTGAGCGTGCCATCTTAATTCTCCACGTTTATTGTATTAATTGAACAAGCTATGTGCTACATAATAGCACTTTTAAGGCATAGTTTTCTACAACTATACTAACCTAAAAAGGGATTATAGTCAAGATTTTGATGAACCAGAGCTTGTATTAAAACCAGATAAATTGAAGTTTTAAAAACTATGTCTTTAGTTAGGTTTTTCTAAGTTTAGTAAAGCAGAGAGATATAACGAGTTATGACTATTTAAAAGGGTTTAATATGTCTTAGGCAATACTCTAGAAACTGCTGGGGAATTTCTCCACTTTCTCCCCAATGCAAATGAACATAAGAAGCATGAACATTTGCAGGTAAACCCCATCCTTCGCATCCCATATTTTCTTCACAATCATAGCGAGAAGTTTCAAATAGGGGCTGAGTGGGCGTTAAGGTTAAATGAGAACGATGAAACTCATGTCCGTAAACAGTTGTACCCGCCTTGACTAACAGATTATCTTGCAAAGCTACTGCCCGACGATAGCCTAAAGTTAAACGCCCACCCATTACAGCAGATGTCGGTAAAACTCCTGCCATTGACCAAGATTTACCCTCAAAATCGATAATTTGCTCACATAAATACATCAATCCTCCGCATTCGGCAACTGTCGGCATTCCTTGAAGAATTGCTGTTTTCACGGCATCACAAACGCTAGTATTTTCTGCTAATTGCTGGGCAAAAACTTCTGGGAAACCTCCGCCAAAATACATTCCCTGCACATCTTTTGGTATTGCAGCATCTTCTAAGGGACTCCAGAAAACCAGTTCTGCGCCAAGTTGTTGCAGCAAATCGAGATTGTCTTGGTAGTAGAAATTAAAAGCGCGATCGCGGGCTACTGCAATCCTGACGGGAGAAGAGGGGGGATGAGGGGGATGAGGGGGATGAGGGAGAGGTTTTGATTTTAACAAGGGTAATAAATGTTGCCAATCGAAGCAGGTATCTCCTAAATCAGCGAGGCGATTAATTAAAGCGTTGAGTTCGGGGAGTTCTGCTGTGGGAACTAAACCCAAATGGCGATCGGGAATTGTGATGTTATCTTGACGGCGGAGTACGCCGAGAACGGGTAATTGTAAGGGTTCTAGAGAATCTTTCAGTAGAGACAGATGGCGATCGCTCCCCACGCGATTTAATACTACCCCAGCTATTTTAATTCTGGGATCAAAAGATTGGTAGCCGTGAGCGATCGCAGCCACAGAACCAGATAAACGACTACAATCAATCACCAACACCACAGGTAAATCCAAAAGCCGCGCGATGTGTGCCGTACTCGCAAAATCAGTAATTTGTCCTTTGTCATTTGTCCTTTGTCCTTTGTCCTTTGCAAATGACAAATGACTAATGACTAATGACGAAATACCATCAAATAATCCCATCACCCCTTCCACTAGGGCATATTCACTCAGTTGGCTATGACGGGCAAAACATTGCTGAACGTAGGCTTCAGAAGTCAACACTGGGTCTAAATTGCGACAAGGACGGCCAGTTACGTGTTGATGAAACATCGGATCAATGTAGTCTGGGCCTACCTTGAAAGATTGCACCAAGCGATCGCGACGGCGTAAAGATGCTAAAAGGGTGAGCGTGACTGTTGTCTTGCCCACCCCACTACGTTCTCCGGCAATGACTAAAGCCATAAATGAAACAAATTAGTATGCAGCAACTATTTTGACTATTGGCTGTGTGTCTATCGTCGCTTTTTGCAAAAGCAGATGCACGAGTTTCTAAAACCAACTAACTCAAACTTATACCAATTAGAAACAAGAAAACTAGCCAATTAGGGGAGTTAGGCTGAAAAAATTTGTCTAATAATAACATAGTTGGAGATTAGCCGAAAACTCAGATAGCAATAAGCTACCAGAAGAGGAACGTTTTATGATAGTTGTGCATCATCTTAACAACTCACGATCGCAGCGTGTGCTGTGGTTGCTTGAGGAATTAGGTATCGAATACGAGATCAAATTCTATGAACGCGATGCAAAGACAATGCTGGCACCGGAGTCGCTGCGTCAAGTCCATCCGCTTGGCAAGTCACCAGTGATCACAGATGCAGACCTCACCATCGCTGAGTCAGGCGCCATCATCGAATACCTCGTTAATCGCTACGGTAATGGTCGCCTAGTTCCGGCATCCGATACACCGGAGCATCTGCGCTATACATATTGGCTGCATTACGCCGAAGGCTCTGCAATGCCACCTCTGGTGATGCGGGTAGTATTGAACAATTTCAAGGCAGGGGACAGCAGCGTTGTTAGTGGATTCGTCGCGCCTCAGATCAAACTTCACTTTGACTACATAGAAGCTGAACTACGTAAAAATACGTGGTTTGTCGGTGAGGAATTTACCGCCGCCGATATCCAAATGAGCTTTCCCCTCGAACTAGTCGCTATGCTCCCGAAAGAGGTGGAAAGCCGACCAAAGCTTAAAGAATTTATTGATCGCATTCATGGGCGACCTGCTTACAAACAGGCACTTGAGCGTGGAGGCAAATACGACGTATCTTTTCATTGAAGAAGAATTCAGAAGTCAGAATTCAGGAATCAGAACAAGAAAGTGGGGGATTCAAACCCACCACTTTCTTGTTGACCACTAAATCTTCAATTTAGTGGGGGTCTTAAACCCACTTATTCATCCGCCAGCGATGCACTGAGCGTAGCCGAAGTGTCACACAGAATTCAATTCTGAATTCTGGCTCCTGACTCCTGAATTCTGTTTTGATAAACCAGAATAAACTACAATACAGTTCAGTTAAGGATTATTTGTAGAGTGTAAATGTTGCATTGCAACGTCTACAAATAGGTTATCAGTCAAGCAAATTAATTATGTCTAATGGTGCAGTTACTCAATTAGAATTATTAAATCGTAAAGCTGCTGGGCAGCACAACCCCCATCAGATTCTCTCTGTACAGGATTTGAGTGCTTTAAACGATCGCTTCAACTCGAAAGGGCTGCTTCAACTAGCTTTGCATCTAACTGTCATGGGATGCAGCGGCTATCTGTGGGCGATAAACTTGGGCAATTGGACGTTAGCAATACCAACACTAGCGATTTATGGTTTTAGTATTGCTTCTATGTTTGCACCTATGCATGAATGCGTTCACAGAACTGCATTCGCTGCTCATCCTTTAAATGATGCTGTTGCTTGGTGTGCAGGTTTGCTCTCATTTTACAATAGCACATTCTTCCGTCACTATCACAAATGGCATCACCTTTATACTCGCGTTCCTGATAAAGACCCAGAATTAACTGACCCCAAACCAAGTAACTTTGCTAAATACTTATTAATAATTAGCGGTTTACCCTGGTGGTTGATCAAAATTCGTGGGCATTTTCGGATTGCATTCGGTCAACTTGATGATTGCCCATTTATAAGAGAATCAGCACGTGCTGAAGTTATTCGCTCCATTCGACTGCAATTAGCTGTTTATGCAGCTGCGATCGCTCTCTCAATTGCAGTAGGTCAGCCTTGGTTTATACTTTATTGGCTGCTGCCATTGATTGTCGGTCAGCCAATTCTGCGTTTTATTCTGCTAGCAGAACATACAGGTTGCACTCTTGATGCTAATCGGCTGACGAATACGCGCACAACACTAACCCTCTGGCCTGTGCGATTTTTTATGTGGAATATGCCGTTTCATGCAGAGCATCATTTATACCCATCAATTCCGTTCCACGCGCTGGCTGATGCTCATAAGCAGTTGAGTCCGCACTTTGCTCACATTGAACCAGGCTATATAAAAGTCAACAGGGATATTGTGACTAAATCGGAACAATCAGCAATATGACAAAATCCCCAAGTTTTCTAACGCAAGAAAACTTTAGGCTTCAGTGTGGTGCAGTTCTATCCGAAGTGAGGTTAGTGTACCAGGGTGCATCCCATTTTTTATTTTTCAACGAGAGTATAACTGTCATTGCGAGGAGGTACGACGTTCGCGCAGCGTGTCGCAGACAAGCAATCGCATAGACTTGTTCTTAGTGCGAGATTTTGCGATTGCTTCACTGCACTTCGTTTCGTACCCTGCGGGAACGCCAAGGGCGAACGCAATGACGTTGCAAAAAAGTGGGATGCTCCCGTGTACCAAACTTACGGCGAACTTGCAGGCGATCGCAATAGCTTTCGTATAGGTTCCATTTTGAATTTTTAATTGGAGCAAAGCGACTTGACTAACTCACTTTCTGAAATTGCCCGTGAAAAGAGTATCCGTTATTTTCTAATTTCATTCACCGATTTGTTTGGGGTGCAACGGGCAAAACTTGTGCCTGCTGCAAGCATTGATAGCATGGCAGCTAATGGTGCTTCCTTCGCGGGATTTGCGGCTTGGCTAGATATGACTCCAGCAGATCCAGACATTTTAGCGATACCCGACCCTATTAGTCTATTTCAATTACCTTGGGAGGCTGAAGTTGCCTGGATGAGCGCGGATCTCTACACTGTGAGTGGACAACCCATAGAACAAACCCCCAGACTTGTATTGAAGCGCGTCCTCAAACAAGCCTTAGAGTTAGGCTATAGCGTCCGCACAGGAGTAGAGTGTGAGTATTTTCTGCTTAATAGCGAAGGTAACAGTATATCTGATTTGCGCGATCGTCAAAGCAAACCCTGCTACGACCAACAAGCCCTGATGCGCCGCTATGAAGTAATTCGTGAAATCTGCGATGCCATGTTGACATTTGGTTGGGGTGCTTACCAAAACGACCATGAAGACGCAAACGGTCAGTTTGAGATGAATTGGATGTATGCCGATGCCCTTGTCACCGCAGATCGTCATGCCTTCTTTAAATATATGGTCAAAACAATTGCCGAAAAGCACGGGTTGCGTGCTACCTTCATGCCCAAGCCTTTCCCCCATTTGACTGGTAACGGCTGCCATACTCATCTTTCTATCTGGGATGCAGCAGGCAAAGTAAATCTCTTCCACGAAGAGCAAGGAGAACTGGGACTCTCACCTTTAGCTTACCAGTTTATTGCAGGCGTGTTACATTCTGCCGAGGCGCTGTGTGCTTTTTCAAATCCCACAATCAATTCTTACAAGCGAATTAACGCACCCGTCACTACTTCCGGGGCAACTTGGGCCCCTAGCACCATTACCTACAGCGGCAATAACCGCACTCATGCTATCCGCATTCCTGACGCTGGGCGCTTTGAGTTCCGTCTCGCTGACGGTGCAGCTAATCCCTACCTACTAGCTGCTGCACTCATCGCCGCCGGACTCGATGGAGTTGTCCAAAAGCGCAATCCTGGGCCACGTTATGACAATAATAGCTATACAGATCCGCTTCCCCTTGATCAGGTAAAACAGCTGCCGACAAACTTATTGGATGCATTACGCTGCTTAAAAGCAAACACAGTTCTAACCCAAAGCCTTGGAGAACGGTTAACAGCAGCTTATTTAAAATTGAAACACCAAGAGTGGAATGAATACAGTACCTGCATCACTCCTTGGGAACTGGAAAATACGTTAGATTGCTAATACCAAATCCTATCGTACCAGAACCCGGTCAAGAATCAGTTTGGGATTATCCCCGTCCGGCTCGTTTAGAAGATACCAACAAATCAATTCGGATAATTTGTAATGGTATTCTTTTAGCAGAAACAACTAAAGCTAAAAGAGTCTTAGAAACTAGCCATCCTCCGGTTTATTACCTTCCTTCTGAAGACATTAAACTAGAATATCTGATTGAAACACCTAAAAAAACTTGGTGTGAATGGAAAGGTAAATGTCAATATTATGATATCAGCATCGGTGATAAGTATATAAATAACGCTGCTTGGCGATATATTGAACCTACACCTGATTTTGTAACGATTCAAGAATACTATGCTTTTTACCCTAGTTTAATGGATGCTTGCTATGTAAGTGATGAGTTAGTTATGTCTCAACCTGGCGATTTTTACGGTGGATGGATTACTGCTGATATTGTCGGGCCATTTAAAGGTAGTCCAGGAACAATGGGGTGGTAATTTATGAAAATACAAGTTATTAAAATAATTTGTAATTTGTAATTAAGTTTTGCAACGGTGATTTAGTGCATGGATCGAAGAAGTGTAGGACTTACCACTGTACAAATTCATCGTGATGTGCATTAACGATGCTCCCGGAAGTTTTCAGGCTTTTCTTAATTATCCTGCGATCGTCAATAGACCATGCTGTAGGGGCTAAGCATTGCTTAGCCCTTACGAAAGATGTGGTTTTTAAACTTATCCATATATGGTATTTCTTGTCAATGCGTAAGTCCTAAAGTGGTTTCTCGGAAACACCATATTTGATTTCTTAAAACTTTAGATGTACGAAGGTTTTTCAAAAATCAAATACTAGTCCTATAGTGCAGATAAATTCAATTTTTGACTAAAGTTTTTTATGATAATTTATCTTTTTCGCTACTGACAGAAAAAATATTCTCAATAACTTATCGAGTGTATTGCTGCCCATATTACCTTTGTGCAAGGATAACTAATTCTTATTTAAGTGCCTCATTCCCAAATTACGACATTAGCTTGACTGGCGATCGCCTCCCTTGATGCGCCTGTTATACGACAGTTCGTAGAAGCTGCGATCGCTGTGGTGAAGCAACGCCAGGCGTTTTCATCCCCTGCAAAAACGCTCCAGGTTTTATCGCAGATCATCTGTGCTGTTTTGACGGTTTCGGATTTATCTATCTCCAGTTAAGAATGATTAAAAGCTCTAATGAATATCAACTAACCATGTATTATAAAGCTGCTAATTGAAAACGAGTAAGTCTAAGAGGATGTTTGAAAAGTCTTCTTGTCGGTATCAAAAGTTCTAGATCCCCCTAAATCCACACCACATGCAAGGCTCATCGGCAGAGCCGCAAGGGCGCAGTGGCTCCCCGATAAATTGGGGAACTTTGATTCCGGTTCCCCCCAATTTATCGGGGGGAAACCAGAAAATCCAGTTCCCTCCCCTTTATAAGGGGAGGGTTAGGGTGGGGTAAAAAAATATTTAATACATCAACTATGACTTTTCAAACAACCTCTAAGGGTACAGATACAGATTCGGGTGTACCGAGGTAATTTCAGCCTCAAGCAAGATATTTAAACACTACACAGGGGAATACTTCCATGAAAGTTGGTTATAGATTATTAATGATGGCTTTAACTGTCCCGTTCTTGATTGGGATATCAAATTTTAAAGCAAAAGCTCAAATTACTACTCAACAATGGGGGACAACTGGTGATATTCCAGTCCCTGGCGATTATGATGGTGATGGGAAAAATGATTTCGCTGTCTGGCGACCCAATAATGGTACTTGGTATGTAATTAAAAGCTCTACAGGTCAAATTATTACTCAACAATGGGGGACAACTGGTGATAGACCAGCTCCTGGCGATTATAGTGGTGATGGGAAAAATGATTTCGCTGTCTGGCGACCCAATAATGGTACTTGGTATATATTTACGAATTTACAATGATAAATCCACAATCAAC
>NZ_JAIVFR010000278.1 GCF_020829685.1 Nostoc sp. CHAB 5715
TTTCGTTTTGCCTTTTTGGGCGTTGATGATTTTATTGCCAAATTGGAAAGTTACACGGCAGATTATGTCATCATATTTGCCCAAAAAGGCAAGACGAAAAGATTGGCGACGTTAAATATTCTTACTTGTAGGCGAAACACGATTTTCCGCAGCTTGCGCCAAGGAATCGATTTCCATTTATCAACTGGATTTAACTCCGTTGTCATAACATTCTCTACGCATTTTGAACATCTTCTATGTAAACCGTACCCAGTTGTCTAACAGTCCTTACTTGTTAAATTTTCGAGTACATCTTATCAACTCTACCCGCTAACTCTTATTTAAGGAGTCCACAGTTTCGGAGATTAAATCTCTATGACTGGAGGTTGAAAGAGCAGTTTTATTCGTTCCTTAGTTTAGTTGTTTTGTAGTTTTAGGTTCTCTCATTTCGCCTACAATTCCCCAGAATTGCATTTATTCAGATCAAAATAATGCGGGTATTTTCACACTTTTACGTGTTATCTTGTGTCGTTGTCCGACCTTGAATTCGGTCGTTCACGTTCAGACGCTTTTTCCGAGAGTTTAACTAGTGTTTAACCATGACTACTTACCTATACGAGTTGCCCCCATCTCAGGTTTGTTATTCTCGTTCTGTCCCCAGCTTCATTTTTAGAGTTTATTCTCCATCCATGTGGGCAGTTTTGACATCACGCCATTCCTAGCGGGTGAGACTTGTCAAATTTGGGTTTGACGCACTCACACTAAACTAAAGTTATCTCTACTATATTTCTGAGTTTGCACTCAAGGCGGTGTAGAGACGATTTTCCTCCAAAGTCCTAAAGGGCTTCGGTTTCAATCAACGAACCGCACGAACCGGACGTGCGCCTTTCGGTGCATCCGGCTCCCGATGTTCTTAGCTTTTGCGTTGCTTCATGTGCAAGTAATCGTGACAGCTTTCGTGGATTGCCATCAGATTTTCTCTGCGCCAGTTGGCATGGTTACAGTCTTTGTGATGGAGATGGACTCGCTCATCGGACAGGAGTTTTAGCCCGCAGGCTGCACATGTATGGTTTTGCTGTTTTAGGGCAAGAGAGGTTTTGCCATCATAGAGTTTGCTGTTCCGCTCACTCCAGTAGGCTAAGTCTCCGTCGAAAGGTGATTTCTCTCCTTTGACGTTGACGTGTTTATTTTCGGAGTAAGGAACTGCTGGGAACGCTTTGTCAAGCAATTTTTTGCTGTCGTGGCAGTTCAGCTTGGTTTCCTTATTGAATACCCTGAACGCTCTGGTTTCAATATGTACGAGTGAGAATCTTGACCCGTCCATCTTGCAGAAGCGGTGGTAGTTCCTCCAACCTCTGACTACTGGTGCTAATTTTTCAGCCTTAACAGTAGCACCATAATTCGAGTTGTTGACGATGGCTTTTATTTTCTTACGAAAAGCTTTGAAGTTGTCCACTGAAGGAACACATCGGAACTTTCCGTTGCTCTGCACTTTGAAGTGCCAGCCTAGGAAATCAAAGCCGTCTGTCGAGGCGGTTAGCTTGGTTTTCTTTTCGCTTACCTTCATCCCTCTTTCAAACAAGAACTGGCTAATCTTTTCAAGTATTGCTTCTGCGTTATCATTGGGTTTAAGGAGAAACACCATGTCGTCGGCGTATCTCACCGAGGGGTGTACGTCCTCTATCTCATTAAGCGCAATGTTAGCTAGTAGGGGACTTACCACTCCGCCTTGTGGCGTTCCTTGTTCGGGAAATTCTGGATTGACTCCTGATTTAAGACAGCGAAAAATTCCCGTCTTTAAGCTCTTGGGAGCGATGAGTTTATCCATAATGCATGAGTGGCTTATCCTGTCGAAGCATTTTTCGATATCGAGTTCGATGACTCGCTTATCCTTCCCATTGGCATCAGATTTTAAATTTAGAAACAGAATTTTCTGGGCATCATGTGCTGACCGCCCTGTTCTAAATCCGTAGCTTCTGGCGTGGAAAGTTGCTTCATGTGCTGGTTCTAGGGCCTATTTTGCTAGGCATTGCCAGGCTCTATCGCCTAGGGTGGGAACTTTCAGAATGCGTTTTGTTCCATCCTTTTTAGGGATTGGTATTTCGCGTAACCCTTGGTGAAACCAGTTGCTACCGTGGCGAAGGAGTTCTTTACTCAATTCAAGCCTTTCCTCACAGGTAAGGTCTTTTTTGCCATCAATTCCTGCGGTCTTTTTCCCAGCGTTTAGCTGACTAACTTGACGGACTGCCAACAACCTTGCTGCGGTGGATTTCAGAATCAGCTTTTGAAGGGACTTTGCTTTGCGCTTGTCACCAACTTGAACAGCTTTATATACTCGTCTTTGTAGGCGGAATAGGTTACGGCGGAATTGCTTCCACGGTAAGTTCTTCCACGATTCACTAGCATTTTCGCTGTGTCTAATCATGCTCTGCTCCGATTTGTATATTCTGAACACCTCAGACCAATTACGGTCTGTCTTACCCGATGTGAGGATTTCCGCGTCTCGTCTCGCCTACTGAGGGTTCGACCTATTCTCAGACCTCATCATCGTTTTTATTCGTTCCCTCTGTTGGATTGTTGGTTCCTTTAGGTGGAGTCACTTCAACCACTGGATTCCCTTGACTCTTGCCACTGTCGTAGTTAAAACGTGGCGGGAATTATCTCCAGTAAAGTCGGGGGGTTTGTGTTATGCCCCGCTTCTGTGTGGGTTGCTTTTTTAGACTCTGTTTCACCGTGGGAACTCCCCATTAGCACCAGTGTCAACCCATAACAGTCGTCTGATTGCGCCCTGGTTCCAGCTTCAGCCTCCGTAATTCCGAGTACGGTCACTGTGGACAGATAGGGAGTCACATCTGAGTCTGATGGGTGGGACTTTCACCCACATCCGACTGAGAGTTCAACCTTTATGGCAGAAGTCTGCTGTCAGGTTGGTAACGTTATTTGCGGACTTTAACCGTGATTCACGTTACAACGAATCGCACAACTACCCACAGTTGGCTCCGCCTGAACTGTGGGTTTCTACATCCCTCAGTTCGTTTTTAGCGGAGACTTCTACAGATTTTTGACGCTTCTTTGCCCCTAGTTGCTTCATGCTTCCCGCAGTTTTGCGAGTACGTGAAGTAGAGCTAGACGACTCTACGTCTACGAGGCTAGTTCCTAACCCCGGCAGATTACCTTTTGCCCAATAAAGCATAACTTCGGCAGCAGCAATATCTCTGTCCTGTAGATAATTACAAACACCACACTCATGTACTCGAATATCGAGTGTTTTCTTGTGTTGGTTTCCACATTTAGGGCAGGTTTGAGAAGGCTTTACTTGTCGCGTTGGAACCTCGATAAATACACCACCATTCTGTTCTACTTTGTATTTGATGGTGCTACGCAACAGACCAAAACCAACATCAAGAATAGACTTATTTAGTCCAGCTTTCTGTTTTTTGCGTTTGCCTTTTTTAGCCTTAGCAGTCATGTTTTTTACTTCTAGCTTTTCAGTCGCCACCATGCTGTTACTGCTGGTTATTTGTGTGGCGACTTGGTGTACCCAATTCTGGCGTTGATTAGCGACTTTTCGAGTCAGCTTGCTAACCTTGGATTGGGCTTTTTTGAACCGTCTAGAAGCCTTGATTTTTTTCTTTCTATTCGGCGCACGTTTACGCCTCTTATCCTTAGATGCTTTCTTGATTAGATGTTCTGCGTTCCTCAAAAACTTCGGAGCATCGATTTGTTGATGATTCTCACCATCAGTAATTGATAATGCAGATTTACACCCTAAGTCAATACCAACAGCACCGATAGGTAAAATCTCTAGCTGTAGAATTTGGTCTAATACGTTGACAGTAATTGAGGCATACCATTTACCATTGCGATAAAGAATGGTGCAAGTAGTTGGTTTACCCCAATACTTAGCCTGTCCACGCATCTGGATACGCCCAATTTTAGACAAATTCAGATAACCATTTTCACCGTCTGACTCAACAGAGTAGCCAGTCTTGGCGGGATATGTCCATCCTGAATAATGCCTAATTGACTTGAATCTAGGGCGTTTACCTAGACCCTTGAACCAACGTTCAAAAGCAAAATCAACACGCTTCAATGTTGCTTGCAATGCCTGAGAATTGATTTCTTTATACTCAATCCAAACGTCTTTAAACGCTGGTAAGGAGTTCTGTTGCTCTATATAGTCAACAGAATAATTGAAGTTTTGATACTGGTGAAATCTATTATTGACAGCAGCGTTGTACAGGTCTTTGTGTAACTTCCGGTGATATCTCAAAGACTGCTCTATCTGCTTATTTGGGTATAACCGAAAAGTCATTCGCCTGATCGCCACTTCTATCTTTACCTCCAAGACAAGAATATACTATAGCATTGATAATACAGTTGAAGTGTAGGTTAGTCAAGTGTTTGTTAGAAAAGGTTCTCATTCTGTTTTTTCTGTTCACCTGCATTTTGTGTTTGTTACCAAATATCGGCGCAAGGTAATAACCGCTCCAATATTGGAACGGTTGCATGAGGTACTGGCAAATGTTTGCATAAAGACAAAATGCCGATTGATAGAATTTTCAGGAGAATCAGACCATATTCACCTATTGGTAGATTTCCATCCTGATAATAATTTATCAGCGTTAGTGGGTAGCCTTAAGTCAGCTTCTAGTAGAATTATTCAAAAAGAATTCACGGAGCATTTAGCAACTTTCTATAAAAAGCCTGTTCTTTGGTCTAGCTCTTATTACGTTGCATCAACTGGTGGCGCACCAATTGAAAAAGTAAAACAGTACATCAAATCTCAAGAAGTGCCTACAAAATAAATGTGAGCAAAGTCAAACTACTGGGGATTCGTCATACATCTGGAATTTGTTTTTGCTGATGCAAAAAATCAATTCCAGATGCAATCCTTATCCCCCGCTCCCTATCCCCACCCTATGAGTACATTGAGGGTGGGGACTTCCGCGACACGTTAACCCTAACGGTAATTTCCTAATAGGTACTAAGTAGATCGTACCATGTCCCATGATTTGCTTGTATCCTATTCAAAGGATAACTATAATCTCTTGATTTTTCTATTCAACATCTTTAATGCGGGTTTTCCGTTCCAGAATTTCCTTCAGCACTAAGGTTACTACTGCTAGTAAAGCTAACAGTACAGCCGCAGAGAAGGCAGCTTCGGTTTCATATTGTTTGTAAGCGTCTTCTACAAACAGTGGTAGGCTCTGGGTTTGGTCAGCAATGTTGCCAGATACCACCGAAACCGCCCCGAATTCACCCATTGCTCTGGCATTGGTCAAAATTAAACCGTAGAGTAAGCCCCAACGGATACTAGGCAAGGTGACGCGCCAAAATATCTGCCAATCTTTCGCACCTAGAGTTCTAGCAACTTCCTCTTGATCCTTACCAAATTCCTCTAAAACAGGAATTACTTCCCGCGCCACAAAGGGCATACTCACGAAGGCTGTAGCCAGTACCATACCTGGAAAGGCAAAGATTATTTTGATATCATAAGCCTGGAGCCAAGGGCCAAACCACCCAGTGCGTCCGTAAAGTAGCACAATCATCAATCCTGCGACTACGGGAGAAATCGAGAAAGGCAGGTCAATAATGCTCAAAACTACGGCGCGTCCGGGAAATTTATGACGAGCGATCGCCCAAGCTGCACATAAACCAAATACTGTATTTAATGGTAGAGCGATCGCCGCTAATAACAGTGTCAACCAAGCTGCATGGACAAAGGCTGGTTTGCTCAAGTTAGATAGAAAAGGCCCAATTCCTTTGCTGAAGGCTTGGACAAAAACGTTAATTGCAGGCAGGTATTGAACTAAGGTTAAATAGGCGATCGCTATCCCAATTAAAACTATTGGTATCCAACTCTTCTGCTCTTTAGGCTTGGCTGTATCTGTATCAGATGCAGATGAGTGAAAACTTGGCTTATCTACTGTCATATCGCCTTGCCCATGCTTGTAAGAAATTAATTGCCAACAGTAGTACCAACGAAATTGATAGTAAAACTATGCCAATTACTGTTGCACCAGAATAGTCATACTGCTCTAACCGTTGGAAAATCAACACAGGTGCGATCAAATCTTGGAATGGCGTATTGGAAGAGATAATCACAGTCGAACCATATTCCCCAACTGCACGAGAGAAACCCAAGGCAACACCAGTTAAAATTGTCGGAAATAAAGGTGGTAAAATCACTTTCCAGAAGGTCTGCCATTGAGAAGCACCCAGACACCAAGCGGCTTCTTCAATTTCATGTTCCATTTCCTGAAGCACGGGTTGCACAGTTCTCACGACAAAAGGTAGTGAGATAAATATCATTGCCACCGCTACCCCCGTGCGGGTAAAAGACACTTTAATTCCTAGTGGTGCTAGTAGCGAACCTAGCCAGCCATTATCGCTGTAAACTGTTGCCAGTGTTAACCCTGCTACCGCAGTTGGTAGTGCAAAGGGTAAATCTACTGTGGCATCAATCAAGCGTTTTAAGGGAAAGTCGTAGCGAACCAGAACCCAAGCAATCAGAGTGCCAAAAATCCCATTGAGTAAGGCAGCGAAGATTGCTGTAACAAAAGTTACATTATAGGTTGCCAATGCGATATCACTGGTTGCGATCGCCCAAAATCTCGCCGGAGGTTCCGTACTTGCTTTCAGGAACATGGCAGCTATGGGGATAAACAACATCACCGTCAGGTATCCTATAGTGATTCGCCAAGTCCAGGGAACCCGCCCCAATCTCTTCCAGAATGGCGTTTTTCGTTCAACTTCCAAAGAAGGAGATACAGTCGTCACGTCGCTTCGCTCCGAATTCAAAATTCAAAATTTACAATTCAAAAGAAAATTTTGTCAGTATTCGTAATTGCTAATTCGTAATTTCTATAGGATTTGCCTACACTCTACGGATTAAGTCGCCATTCGCGTAGCGTCTGTCTGCGACACGCTGCGCGTTTGCGTAGCATCCCGCAGGGAACGTAGAGAGCGTAATTACGAATTATCAATTACGAATTATTTAGTTACTGTTTCTTTTGAGCTTGAATCTTGTCAAATACACCCCCATCTGCGAAGAACTTCTGATCAATTGCTTCCCAACCGCCAAAGTCTGAAACTGTACCCAAAGTTTTCACCTTGGGAAATTTATCTGTAGCTGCTTTAGTTTGGGCTACTTCCTCATTTGCAGGCCTGAATCCTAATTTTACAAACTCTTCCTGTGCTTCTGGAGTATAGAGGAATTTGACAAAACCTTCAGCAACTTCGCGGTTGCCGTGCTTATCAACATTTTTATCTACTACTGCGATCGGGTTGTCGATAGATATATTCACATCAGGAACAATGTAATCAACTTTTTCGCCTTTTTGTTGTGCCAGAATAACCTCGTTTTCGTAGTTAATCAAGACATCCCCTTGGCCCTGCTTGGCAAATGCATCAGTGGCTTCCCGCGCATCTTTGGTCAAGGAGCACACCATCGAGCTGCCGGTGGCCGACATCGTGGTGAGCCCCGCGAACGAAGCCGCGCTGCGCGACCACCTGGCCACCGCGCTGGAGCATGGCAAGGGCGTGGTGCATGTGCTGGCGCCGCTGGACGGCCTGCGCGCCGCCATGCTGGCCGGCGCGCCCGCCGCAGGCATCGGCAGGCTGGAGGTGTTCTCTACCAAACGCGCCTGCCCGGTGTGCAGCACCAGCTATGCCGAGCTGGACCCGCGCCTGTTCTCGTACAACAGCAAGCACGGCTGGTGCACCGACTGCGTGGGCACTGGTGTGAAGCTCACGCGCGAGCAGCGCAAGGCGTTTGACGACACGATCCGCGACGACGACAACAAGGGCCGCGAGCAGACCTTTGCCGAGCCCGAGGTGGAAGACG
>NZ_JAIVFR010000279.1 GCF_020829685.1 Nostoc sp. CHAB 5715
TCGGCATTTTATTGGGAACAGCGTGATAAATCTTTCCAAGTCGTCTTTCGTCAAGTTGAATTGCCTTGGACATTTTTAGATTGGCGAGAATTATCATACAAAGAACAGCAAGCGCGATTAGAGGAGTTTCTAGAGAGCGATCGCTCTTTGGGATTTGACCTGAAACAGCCGCCCCTCATGCGTTTCACCCTCATTCAACTTTCCCAATCTCAACATACTCTCATCTGGACACAACATCATTTAATTCTCGATGGTTGGTCATCGGCACTGGTTATTCAACAAGTCTTCCAACACTATTATCATTCTCCGTCACGATATCCTAACCCGCGTCCCTACGGTGAATATATCGCTTGGTTGCAGCAACAGGATCAAGCGGGTGCTAAAACTTTTTGGCAAAAACAACTCCAAGGTTTTATTACCCCAACATCGCTGCCGATTTCTGAGAAATTACGCACCACTCAACCCAGTTTACAGGAAGAGACGCGATCGCTCAATCCTGACAAAACTGCCACTGTGCAAACCTGGGCAAAACAGCATCAATTAACCCTAAATACAGTGCTACAGGGAGCTTTTGCCCTATTATTGAGTCGCTACTGTAACACCACAGATGTGGTATTTGGTGCCACCTCATCGGGACGACCAGCAACCCTACCCGGTGTACAATCGATGGTGGGGCTATTTATCAACACATTACCCGTGCGAGTGCAGGTTTCACCCCAAGCAAACTTAGTTGAGTGGTTGCAAAAATTACAATCACAACAGGCAGAATCATGGCAGTATGAATACACATCGCTGTTAGAAATCCAGGAATGGAGCGAACTACCACGGGGAACTTCGTTATTTGAAAGTATTTTAGTATTTGAAAACTATCCCGTTGATACATCGGGAGTGCAGGGAAACCAAGATTTACGTATTGTTAACATTCAATCAATCGAGTGGACAAATTTTCCTTTGACGCTGCTTGTGTCTGTGGGAAATAAGTTGTCTGTAAAACTGAAGTACGATCGCACTCGGTTTGCACCTGTTGCAATGACTCAACTATTAGAGCATTTCTGTCTTTTACTGGAAAGTATGATAGTTCAGCCAAAGCAAAATTTGGGAACAATTTCCCTGCTCACACACCAAGAACGTGAGCAGATTATCCAATGGAATCAAACCCAAACAGATTATCCTCAAGAATGCATTCATCACCAATTTGAAGCACAGGTAGCACGTACACCAGATAATATTGCCGTTGTTTTCAAAGAAGAGAAACTTACTTATAGAGAATTAAATCAGCGTGCGAACCAGTTAGCGCATTATTTACAAAATTTGGGAGTCCAGCCAGAAACATTAGTTGGGATATATTTAGAGCGATCGCTCTTAATGGTCATTAGCATCTTAGCTATCCTCAAAGCTGGAGCCGCCTACGTTCCCCTTGATCCTGATTATCCCACACAACGGCTAGCATACATTCTCAGAGAAACAGAGGTGTCTGTAATTTTAACCCAAGCATCTTTGTTAGAAAATTTACCTTCTCATAGCAGTAAAGCCGTATGTTTAGATCGGGATTGGCAGGAAATTAGCCAGTATGCACAGCACAATATAAGCACTTCTGTCAACCTTGATAATATCATTTACGTAATTTATACTTCTGGTTCCACAGGACAGCCTAAGGGTGTAATTAATATTCATCGTGGCGTTAGCAATCGGTTGTTTTGGATGCAGCAGCAGTATGGTTTACAAATAAGCGATACTCGTTCCGAGTCGCTGCGCGAACGCATCTTGCAAAAAACGCCCTTTAGCTTTGATGTCTCCGTCTGGGAATTTTTCTTTCCATTACTCAACGGCGCGTGTTTAGTTATGGCAAAACCGGGAGGACATCGAGATCCAACCTATCTAGTTGAACTCATCGACCGAGAACAAATTACCACCTTACATTTTGTACCTGCTATGTTGGGGGTATTTTTAGAAGAACCAGATTTAACTAGCCGTTGTCAGAGTTTGAAACGGGTAATTTGTAGCGGCGAAGCTTTATCGCTGGAAATGCAAAATCGGTTTTTTCAGCGTTTGGACGCACAATTGCACAACCTTTATGGGCCAACCGAAGCGGCAATTGATGTAACTTACTATCAATGTCAACCTGATGATGATTTACAGACAGTTCCTATCGGTCGCCCCATTGCCAATACACAAATTTACCTCCTTGATGACCATTTGCAACCAGTACCCGTAGGTGTACCTGGAGAACTCTACATCAGTGGTGTCGGAGTAGCGCGGGGTTATTGGAAACGACCAGATTTAACAGCAGAAAGGTTTGTGCCGAATCCGTTTATTGGGGAGTGGGGAGTGGGGAGTGGGGAGTGGGGGAGCAGAAAAGTGGAGATCAAAGACTCATTAACGGAGTTCAAAGACTCATTCACGAGTATCAAAGACTCATTCACGAGTATTAAAGACTCATTCACGAGTATTAAAGACTCATTCACGAGTATTAAAGACTCGCCAGCGAGTATCAAAGACTCGTCCACGAGTATCAAAGACTCGTCCACGAGTATTAAAGACTCGCCAGCGAGTATCAAAGACTCGTCCACGAGTATCAAAGACTCATTCACGAGTATCAAAGACTCATCGCCGAGTATCAAAGACTCATCCCCAATGCCCAATGCCCAATGCCCCATGCCCAATGCCCCATCTCCAATGCCCAATGCCCCATCCCCAATGCCCCATGCCCAATCCTCAATGCCCATCCTATACAAAACCGGCGATCGCGCCCGTTATCTTCCAGATGGTAATATCGAGTACCTGGGACGATTGGATAATCAAGTGAAAATTCGGGGATTGCGGATTGAGTTAGGTGAGATTGAAGCAATACTTAATCAACATCCGGCTGTACAACAAGCGATCGCTAAACTTCACCTAGACCAAACCGACAATCTGCGCTTGGTTGCCTATATTCTTCACAAGTCAGCCAGCCAAGAACCAACCTTAACCGGGGAACTGCGCGAATTTTTAGCAAAACTTTTGCCTGATTATATGCTGCCGTCGGTGTTTGTACTACTTGAGGAATTGCCTCTGTTACCCAACGGGAAAGTGAATCGCCAAGCCTTACCAGCACCAGAAGAGATACGGGACGCTAGTCAGATTATACTACCGCGCTATCCCACAGAAGCAATTATTGCCAATATCTGGGCGGATGTGTTGCGACTAGAAAAAGTGGGAGTGGATGACAACTTCTTTGAATTAGGGGGAAATTCCCTGTCGGCGATTCGGGTGAGTGCGCGATTACGAGAAGCCTTTCAGTTAGATTTGCCCTTGGGAAGTCTGTTTGAAAAACCAACTATTGCTGGACTTGCAGAACGCATCGAAATTCTGCAAAAGAGCGTCCAGCAGATGCAAACAACCCCAACCGCCGCACCAGGCCGTAAGGAGATCGAACTATGAAGACTATTGAAGAGTTTCTCTCGCACCTCTACAGCCTGGATGTCAAACTTTGGGTAGAAGGCGAGCGCGTGCGTTGTAGCATTCCCGATGATGTGCTGACAGATACGCTCAATGCCGAATTGCGATCGCGCAAAACGGAGATTGTCAAATTTTTGCAGCAGGCTCAAATTGCTTCTAACGCCTATGCTCATTCCATTCAACCAGTTGATCGCCATGCTGCTCTCCCGCTTTCATTTGCTCAACAAAGATTGTGGTTTTTAGAACAGTTACAACCTGGTAGTAGTACTTACAATATTCCGATAGCAGTTAGATTGACAGGTTCGTTAAATATTGCAGTATTGGCGCGATCGCTTAACGAAATTGTCCGTCGTCATGAGGTTTTACGTACCCAGTTCCCCACTGTAGATGGAAATCCTTTACTCACCATCCAGCCAAGTGTAGAGGTTCTAGTGCCTGTTGTGGATTTACAAGCACTAAATCCTTTAGAACAAGATGATCAAGTGCATTGGCTATTCATTCAGGAAACACGCCAACCCTTTGATTTAGCTAGCGATGTACTGTTACGGGTGAAGTTGCTGCATTTAGGTGTCGATGAGTATGTAGTTTTATTTACCATGCACCACATCGTCTTTGATGGTTGGTCAATGGACATTTTAGTGCGGGAATTGGCAACCTTATACTCTGCCTTTGCAGCTAATCAGCCGTCTCCCTTACCAGAGTTGGCAATTCAATATGTTGATTTTGCCGTTTGGCAAAGACAGTGGTTACAGGGAGAAGTTTTAGAAACTCAAATTGCCTATTGGCGACAACAATTAGGGGGTATACTCCCGGTTTTACAATTGCCCACAGATTATCCTCGTAGCCGGGTACAAACATTCCTTGGTGCAATTGAGTCATTTTCTTTATCACCAGATTTGAGTACTGCGATCGCATCCTTAGCCAGCAGCGCAGGTGTCACTCCATTTATTATTTTATTAACAGCTTATAAAATCCTCCTGCATCGTTACACCGGACAAACAGATTTACTCGTTGGTACTCCCATAGCTAATCGCCATCGCCGGGAAACAGAAGGGTTAATCGGCTTTTTTGTCAACACATTAGTTTTACGGACAAACTTAGCTGGTAATCCGACCTTCCGAGAACTATTACAGCAGGTGCTGGAAACAACTTGGCAGGCTTATGATTACCAAGATATTCCCTTTGAAAAATTGGTAGAAGTCTTGCAACCAGAACGGGATTTGAGCTTTAATGCCTTGTTCCAGGTGAAATTCCGTTTAGAAAATGCCCCCATTGAAAAATTACAATTACCAGGATTAACCCTTACACCTATACAGAGAACCGAAGCCAGTGCCAAACTCGACTTGAGTTTAGATATGTACGAAACATCC
The DNA here is from genome assembly GCF_020829685.1 of Nostoc sp. CHAB 5715. Taxonomy (GTDB): domain Bacteria; phylum Cyanobacteriota; class Cyanobacteriia; order Cyanobacteriales; family Nostocaceae; genus Nostoc. The sequence continues at coordinate 4,809 of NZ_JAIVFR010000279.1, forward strand.
GAGGGTTTAGTGGGTGCGTTTGAATACAATCAGGATTTATTTGCACCCCAGACAATTGCCCGGATGGTCGAGCATTTCCAGACACTGCTAGCAGGGATTGTGAGTAATCCAGAGCAAAGAATTTCCGAGTTACCCTTGCTAACTGAGTTAGAAAGACAACAAATGTTAGTGGACTGGAATCAAACTCATCTGGAATATCAAAGCGAACGCACCTTTCACCAACTATTTGAAGCACAGGTAGAAAAAACACCAGATGCGATCGCCTTGATATTTGAAACTTACAGCCTCACATATCGAGAACTCAATCAACAAAGTAATCAAGTCGCTCATTACTTAAAGCAACGCGGCGTGCAACCAGAAGTAATTGTAGGATTGTGTGTGGAGCGATCGCCACAGATGATAATTGGCTTACTCGGCATCCTCAAAGCCGGTGGAGCTTATTTACCCCTCGATCCGAATTATCCCCCAGAACGGCTAGCTTATATGCTGGCAGATTCTCAAGTACCGATTTTGCTCACCCAATCGAGCCTTGGGGGAGATGAGGGAGATGGGGAAGCAGGGAAAGATTCTTCATTGTCCCCCTCATCCCCCTCATCCCCCTCATCCCCCTTATCCCCCAACTACGAGGTAATCTATCTTGATACAGATTGGGAAGCAATTAGTCAATGCAGCACAGATAACCCAGAATGTCAAGTTACTCCAGCTAATTTGGCGTATTTGATTTACACCTCCGGTTCCACCGGCACACCTAAAGGAGTTCTCATACCCCATAGCGGCTTAACAAACCTCACAGAACACAAAATCAACGTCTGTGATGTCCATCCCGGCGACTGCGTATTGCAATTTTTCTCCCTCAGCTTTGATGCATCTATTCCTGAAATCATTATGGGACTGGGTTGTGGTGCTAAACTCTGCCTTGCCAAATCAGAATCCTTACTTCCCGGTGCCGGATTGCTGCAATTGCTGCAAGATAACGCCGTTAGCCATATAACTATTACACCATCCGCCCTTTCCCTCCTCCCTACAGAAGACCTGCCCAAATTACGGATGATATTAGTAGGTGGAGAAGTCCCTTCCGCCGAATTGATTGTGAGATGGTCGAAAGGACGACGCTTCATCAACGCCTACGGCCCTACCGAAGTCACCGTTAACGCCAGCATGGTACTTTGCGGCAATGGACATCCCTTGCTTCCCACCATCCGCCCCAGTGCCAACAAGCAACTATATATATTAGATAGTTATTTGCAACCAGTTGCGATCGGTGTGATTGGCGAACTCTACATCGGCGGTGTAGGCGTAGCACGAGGCTACTTGAATCGCCCAGATTTAACCGCAGAGAGATTTGTGCCGAATCCGTTTATTGAGGAGTGGGGAGTGGGGAGTAGGGAGTGGGGAGTAGGGAATGGGGATTGGGGAAGAAGCAGGGGAGCAGGGAGCAGGGAGCAGGGGGAAAATTCCTCTCCTCTGCCCCATGCCCCATGCCCAATGCCCCACACTCTCTACAAAACCGGCGACCTCGCTAGCTACTTACCAGATGGTCGAATCAAACTTTTGGGACGAATTGACCATCAGGTAAAGATTCGTGGTTTTCGGATTGAACCCCAAGAAGTGGAAGCGGTTTTGTGCCAACATCCCGACGTGCGTGCAGGGGTAGTCCTTGTTCGTGAAGACCAACCAGGGGAAAAGCGTTTAGTCGCATATATTGTTCCTGATGCCATCACCCCTACCGAACTCCGTCGCTTTATGCGGGAGAAGTTACCAGAATACCTAGTGCCGACGGCGTTTGTACTGCTGGATGCTTTACCCCTAACTGCCAATGGGAAAGTAGATACCCATTCTCTCCCCATACCCGAACAAGTACGTTCAACAACAAAATTCATTGCTCCCCGTACAGATATTGAGGCACAACTAGCTAGTATCTACGCCCAGGTACTCAACTTAGAACAAGTGAGTATCCATGATGACTTTTTTGATTTAGGTGGACATTCCTTGTTAGCAACCCAATTGATTGCCCAATCATTACAAGTCTTTCAGGTAGAACTCACGGTGATTGATTTGTTCGATGCGCCAACAGTGGCGGGTTTAGCAGAACGAATTTTGCAACAGCAACTCAGTATGCCTGATGCTACAGACGAGGAACGGGAGGAAATTGAAATTTAATATGAACCAACCGATGTATCTTAAACCCAATGTCATCGTCGAGCCACTAGTTAATCAGTGGTATGCTTGGTCACATTTAATTTCTCCAGCAACAGCGGCGATGTATATCGCTAATTCCCATCTGCCAATTATGCAATCCTTCATTGCAGCACCCCAAGTACATCAGGATGCTTTGAAAAATCCGGCAATGATTGGCAGCCCATTCATCAACTACAATCCTAATCGGATAGAAGAAATCCGGCTATTACTGGAAAAAACCCAAAAGCAACAAGCTCAAATGCTGGCGCTAGCTCAGGCAATTCCAGACTTGGATAAGCTGTTAGCAGAAAATCCCGTTGGTGCTTCCCTAGAACCTTTGTATGAACGAATTCCTGCACCGTTGCGGGGATATGTGGAACTTGTGCAGGACGGTAACAATCACCCCTCGATTCGCTTCATTGAAGGGTTGTTGTACCGTAGTTATTACTATAATCCTGCCAATCAATCAGTTAATTTATACTTTGGTAATGGAGATACTCGTGGCTTTGTCCTCAGTACACCCCGCTTGCCTGCTGAAGATAGTTTACACTTGCAAATTCCCTTTTGCGATCGCCGCCTAGACCAACTATTCAGCTTGCGTCACAACCCGCTTCCCTACAACGAAATTCGAGACATTCTGGAAATTAGCGAACAACAAGATGCACTATTTTGTCAATTCTTCACTACTACACCTCCCACCCAGGAACCTGATTACGATGGGGATGCAGTGAGAATTCGTTACTTTGGCCACGCCTGTGTTTTAATTGAAACCCAATCTGTAAGTATTTTATGTGACCCTCTAATTAGCTACC
>NZ_JAIVFR010000027.1 GCF_020829685.1 Nostoc sp. CHAB 5715
CTTACCGATACATTCTTGACAGCTAGCAGCGAAATCAATGGTTCAATAGCTTGCATTTCGCCTAATTGCCCTAAAGATAAAGCGATCGCACAATTGATGCTAGCAATCTCTGTCGCTGGATGCTGCGTTAGCGAAGCTCGCCGAAGGCATCGCAGTATTTGCAATATCCAATGCTTGGATTTGGCGACTAATCGTCGATTGGGTAACACCAGATGTTCGCGCTGCTTGTTGAAAGCTGCCGGTTTGTGCGATCGCCAGAAAGGCTTGCAACTGCTCTAGGCGCATTTTTATGTAGCCTGAATTACATTTATTAGTTTCATTAAGTTAACGGTTTTTTGATCGCAATTTGGTAGGGTTTGTTACAGTTATGGCAATCTTAAATGAGATTGTGAAAATTTTTGTTATGGTCGTCCTTAGTCATTTGTCACTTGTACTGAGCTTGTCCTGAGCTTGTCCTGAGCGTAGCCGAAGGGCGTAGCCGTTGGCGCAGCCTCTCGTAGAGAAGGGCGAAGTCGAAGTATTGGTCATTTGTGATTACAAAGGACAAATGACTAATGACTCATGACAAGCAGAAAAATATTTCACAAATGATTTAGGACTGCTATAGTTTTTACGAACTGCTAGAGTTTCGCTCAACAATTCCGACTAAAATCTTCATTAAAGCTTCTAAATCATCGGGTAATGAATAAATTTTAATATCTTCTATAATTTGTTGTGCTTTAACATCAAGTCTTCCAAATCGCCAGACATCACCGATAGTAACGGCTCCATACTGAAAAGGCTGTTCTTCAATTTGGGATAGAGCAATTAATTCAGCGGCTAGTTGTGTAAATCCTTTAGTAATATCATCATTTTTTGCTTCCACAACTAAAAGATTCTGGTCTGCACGAAGAAGATAATCAAGGTTTCCTTTGAGCCACTTATTTACTGCGAGTGGGTACTCAATTCGTAGCTGACAGTCACAATAGTATGTAGCAACTTCCAATAAAATTGGTGCGACCAAAGTTTCTCGACGTGCTGTTTCACTAGTCAAACTAACCCGTGGAAGCGTCCGTTCGATACGGTCTTTTAATTCTTCTAATCGGTCTAAAGGGTTTTGTGTTTTTGGTAGCGATAACCTTGACCGTACCAAAGCATAACCAAGCTCTGCTAAGATTTCTTCTGGCTCATAAGTCATTTCAAAATATGAGCGAAAAGTATATTCGCGATCTTCTTGAAGGATTTTAGGTTTTGCCATAATTCACTACAATCCTGCATGATTACTTCTTATTCTGATTGTGGCTTACCTACGATGAATTAAACAATGTAATAATTCAGGAGTCAGGAGTCAGGAGCCAGAATAATAATTGTAAAATCAAGCATGCAATAACTTATTGATTTTATTAAAATTATTAACAAACAGAATACATGCGTCAGTCGCCAGAAAAAGAAATTGAATTCTGAACGAAAAAGCGGTGTGCAAGTTACCATTCAGCCAAAGCGATCGCTATTCCTTGTTGCAAATCTGGTGTGAGTGCAGTATTATTTGCTAACTGCTGCAATTGTTGATATGTGGCTTCCCCATCCAAATTTTTTAGTGCAGCGATCGCATGTAGTCTTACCGATACATTCTTGACAGCTAGCAGCGAAATCAATGGTTCAATAGCTTGCATTTCGCCTAATTGCCCTAAAGATAAAGCGATCGCACAATTGATGCTAGCAATCTCTGTCGCTGGATGCTGCGATCGCAGTATTTGCAATAATATTTCTGTGGCTGGTGTAGTTTGCGGCTTTTGCACTCGCCCCAAAACTGTAACAATTTCTTGCCAAAGTGTTTCTGAATTGCTTTGATTAAATGCTGTTTGCAAATATTCCAAACTAGATGGTGTTCCCACCCAAACCAATGCGCGGATAGTTTCTAATTGCAGTGGTAGCGGTGTATGGGGTGATATTAGCAGCTTAAATAATTGCTGGGCTACCTCATCACAACCCATACGAGAAAGGGAAACTGCGGCTGCACAACAAACATCAATATTAAAGTCGTAAAGCTTGGGTTGTAGTCTCGTCACCAAATCTAAGGCTTCGCGTAAGTCGGGGCGAAAACCTAAACCAAGCACTGCTGCACGCCTAACTGTGGCGGCTATATCATTTAAAGCGTTTAACAAGGCTGGTGGCACACGTTCGTCATGAAAACTGCTGAGGGCTTCAATTGCAGCCGTGCGGATTGCTACTTGTGGATCTTGCACTACACTCAATAGCGGTGTGATGGTTTCTGGTAGCCCAATATAGGAAAGCGATCGCACTGCTAAAAGCCGTGTATCTTCATCTGCTAGAAGTTCAGTTAGTGAAGTAATCGCAACAGTACCCATTTGCCCTAGTGCTGTAGCTGCGATCGCTTTGAGTTCTTCATCCTCATCGGTTTTCAATAATTCAACTAAGGGTGCGATCGCTTCTGGGTGCTGAAATTCGCCTAAAGTCCGTGCTGCATACCAGCGTAATTCTTCTTCTGTATCTTCGTCTTCTAATATCTCAATGAGTGGTGTGATGGCAATATTTCCCAAGCGAGTCAACACCTTGGTGATTTCCCAGCGTTGCTGAAAATCCCCCATCTCTAATATTGAAAGTGTTAATTTCAGGAGATATTCTCGATTTTTAACTATCTCTGGATGTTCCGAATCTGTACCTAAGATTAATTGTTGTAAATATTGAATGAGTGATGACCAATCAGCTGCATCGTATGCTGTTTGGGCTTGCACTAAAAGCTGGTTGATATTACTCACCATACCCGCAATTGTGAATTATATGAATACAACAAAAACACAAAATCGTAAATAAATCGCTGTTTTTCTCTACTCTTAGTCTGCTTTTTAGTACATCATTACACCAATTTTCATAGTCTCGTAGCTAAGGCTCTAGCTCTGATTTAAGCACTAAAGTGCATACTACGAATTACGAACTTGTACTGAGCTTGTCCTGAGCGTAGCCGAAGGGCGTAGCCGAAGTATTACGAATTAGGTTGCCAAGCGTTGCCGAGGTACGAATTACGAATTATTTTAACTTGCTTTGACTACAACTGAATTACCCTCAATTTTGACGGCATAAGTTTTAAGCGCTTCTGTAGCTGGGCCTTTTTGCACTTTACCGTCAATGCCAAATTCCGAATCATGACAGGGACAGACGAATTTTTTTGTCTGAGCTTTCCATCCCACTGTGCAACCTGCGTGAGTACAGGTAGGGTTAACAGCTGTCAGATTTGCAGCCTTGGATGTGCCGACTACCAACACAGGCCCAGCAGGTGAGTTTTTCGCCAGCAATTGGTCAGTTTTATCTAATTCTGCCGATGTACCTACTGTTTCCCAATTCTTAGATACTGGAGTTGTTTGAGAAGAACAGGCTGCGATCGCTACAGGTAGAGAACTCGCTATCCCACCCAAACCTACCCAATTAATAAAATTACGACGTTTCATAGCTGCTGAAATAATATCTAAGTTTTAGCTAACATCTGCCACTCAATTTTGGATTCAGAATTGATTTATGGCAATCCAAAATCCTTTTGATCGTTTCAAATACTTATCATTAAGGGGTTTGCGTGGGATGTTAGCTGGCTTTGATGCAAAAAATGCATATTATTTATCCGGTTTCAGCAATTTTACTAAAAAACCGTAGCGATTTATACGATTTTAACATAAATCTGCCTTTAACTTATAACTATCGAAATTGTTACATGAACATTATCTAAACCTGCTTGACAAATTTCCAAGATGTAAATGGCAACCATTTTTCCTTAACTATAGGACTTACGCACACTCTACGAATTCTCGGCGCTCTTGGCGTCTTGGCGGTTCGATAAATTAAGCTTTTTAGCAATTTTTGCGTAAGTCCTAAACTAATCACGGATTTGGAGTTTCGCTTTGAATGCTCTGAAGTAAAAATAATCAACCCTAAGCAAATATTAAGTTTTTATTCTCTAATCCTCGTCTGACTTTTCACGTTATGTAGAAAAGTCCACCAAAAACCTAACCCCCTAACCCCCTTCCCGACGCGGGAAGGGGGGAAAATTCAAAGTCTCTCTCCTTTTAGGAGAGAGATTTAGAGAGAGGTTTTTCAGATGACCTGAATTGTCAGAATCCTCGTAGATACAACACCTGATGCAACTACGGGTTGATTGATATTGGGCAATTATCACCATATTCAGTAATTTAAACGAGAGTCAGATCATGACAGACACAGCAACTACTACCAGCCTCAACAAGTTCGAGAAATTCAAAGCTCAAAAAGATGGACTCGCTATCAGGGATGAAATAGAGAAATTTGCTGCCTTGGGGTGGGAAGCAATGGACGAAATCGATCGCGATCATCGACTCAAATGGGTGGGTGTGTTTTTTCGCCCAGTCACCCCAGGTAAGTTTATGATGCGGTTGCGGATGCCTAACGGTATTCTCAGCAGCAATCAGATGCGTGTTTTAGCCCAAGTAGTGCAGCGTTACGGTGATGATGGTTGCGCTGATATTACTACGAGACAGAATATCCAATTACGGGGGATCAGAATTGAAGATTTACCAGATATCTTTAATAGATTTCACGCAGTTGGTTTAACCACTGTCCAGTCAGGGATGGATAACGTCCGCAACATCACAGGCGATCCTGTGGCGGGGTTGGATGCGGATGAGTTGTACGACACACGAGAGTTGGTACAGCAAATTCAAGATATGCTCACCAACAAAGGGGAAGGGAACCCAGAGTTTAGCAACTTACCACGGAAGTTTAATATTGCGATCGCAGGTGGACGAGACAATTCAGTTCATGCTGAAATTAACGATTTAGCTTTTGTTCCAGCATTTAAGGAAGGGAGTGGGGAATGGGGAGTGGGGAGTGGGGGAGATGAGGGAGCAGGGGAAGCAAGTAAACAAATATCATCTCCCTCATCTCCCTCATCTCCCTCATCTCCCTCATCTCCCTCATCTCCAGTCTTTGGCTTCAATATCCTTGTGGGTGGCTTTTTCTCAGCTAAACGTTGTGAAGCGGCGATTCCTTTAAATGCTTGGGTACTTCCCGAAGATGTGGTAGCTGTATGTAGAGCGGTTTTGGAAGTCTTTCGTGATCATGGCCTGCGTGCTAATCGGCAAAAATCGCGCTTGATGTGGCTAATTGATGAATGGGGTTTAGAAAAGTTTCGAGTAGAAGTAGAAAGCCGTTTGGGTGAATTATTATTACCCGCAGCAGCAAAAGACGAAATCGACTGGGAAAAACGCGACCACATCGGGGTATATAAACAAAAACAACCAGGATTTAATTACGTAGGCTTACACATTCCTGTCGGTCGGCTATATGCCGGAGATATGTTTGAAATTGCCCGTATAGCGGAAGTTTACGGCAGTGGCGAAATCCGCTTTACAGTTGAGCAAAACATCGTTATCCCCAACATTTCTGACTCGCGTTTAGCAACATTTTTAACAGATCCATTGTTAGAAAGGTTTTCTATTGATCCAGGTTTGCTGACGCGATCGCTAGTATCCTGCACAGGCGCACAATTTTGCAACTTTGCCCTCATCGAAACCAAAAACCGCGCCCTGGCAATGATTAAAGCCTTAGAAGAAGATTTAACCTTCACCAATCCAGTCCGAATTCACTGGACAGGTTGCCCCAACTCTTGCGGACAGCCCCAAGTTGCAGACATCGGCTTGATGGGAACTAAAACTCGCAAAAATGGCAAAACCTTGGAAGGTGTTGACATATATATGGGTGGCAAAGTTGGCAAAGATGCCCATTTAGGAACTTGCGTCACCAAAGGAATACCATGCGAAGACTTACAGCCAGTATTACAAGATTTACTGATTAAACATTTTGGGGCAAAACTCAAGCAAGAAGCCATATTAGTTAGTAAGTGATTGGGGATTGGGCATTGGGCATTGGGCATTGGGCATTGGGCATTGGGCAAAACTCATACTTCAACCTTAAAGGCTCAACTTCCGAGATAAAAGGCTTAACCTTTGAACTTAAAGGCTTAATCTTTGAACTTAAAGGCTTAATCTTTGAACTTAAAGGCTTAATCTTTGAACTTAAAGGCTTAATCTTCGACCTTAAAGGCTTAATCTTCAACCTTAAAGGCTTAACCTTCGACCTTAAAGGCTTAACCTTCGACCTTAAAGGCTCATCTTCTCCTACCTCTTCACCGTATTTTATTCAATTAGAAAGATTGGAATGCTTAAAAACTTATTTTCATTTAGCGATCGCTACCGCATCTTACATCAGACTTGGTTTGCCTTCTTTCTTACCTTTGTTTGTTGGTTTAACTTTGCTCCCTTTGCTACAACCATTGGTAAAGAACTACATTTAGCACCAGAGCAAATCAAAACTTTGGGCATCTGTAACCTTGCTCTCACAATTCCCGCACGGTTAATAATTGGGATGCTTCTGGATCGTTTTGGCCCCAGAATCACCTACTCAATCCTGCTGATGTTTGCGGTTGTTCCTTGTTTGGCGACGGCGCTAGCGCAAGATTTTAATCAATTAGTCATCAGTCGTTTGCTGATGGGAATTGTCGGATCTGGGTTTGTTGTGGGTATCCGCATGGTGGCGGAATGGTTCGAGCCGAAGGAGATGGGAATTGCCCAAGGTATTTATGGCGGTTGGGGTAACTTTGGGGCTTTTGGCGCAGAGTTTGCCTTGCCGATAATTGCAGTTTCTACTAGCTTTTTCGCTGGTGGTGCTTCTAACTGGCGGTTTGCGATCGCACTTACAGGGATCATTGCAGCGATTTACGGCGTAATTTATTACAACAGCGTCCAAGATACGCCCACTGGGAAAGTCTACAAAAAACCTAAGAAAAATGGTTCTCTAGAAGTCACCAGTATTAAAAGCTTCTGGGCGATGATTGTCTCAAATTTTGGTTTAATTTTCGCTCTAGGTTTATTAGCTTGGCGCTTAGAACAAAAGAACATTCACTTCCTAACTTTGAGCCAAATGTATCTGGCTTGGTTGCTATTAGCAGGATTGTTTGCTTACCAAAGTTACCAAGCTTGGCAGGTAAACCGAGAACTTCTAACTGGTAAAAAAACTTACGCTCCATCTGAACGCTTTCAATTTGGTCAAGTAGCCTTACTCGAATTCACTTACATAACTAACTTTGGCAGCGAACTAGCAGTTGTTTCCATGCTCCCAGCATTCTTTGAAAAAACTTTTGCTTTAGAGCATGTTGTAGCTGGGATGATTGCTGCTACCTATCCATTCTTAAATTTGGTTTCTCGTCCCAGTGGTGGCTTAATTTCTGATAAATTTAGCTCCCGGAAATGGACAATGACAATTATCAGTGTCGGCATTGGTGTTAGTTATTTGATTGCACATTTTATTAATGGTAACTGGCCGATTCCGCTAGCGATCGCAGTTACAATGTTTGCCGCCTACTTTGCCCAAGCTGGCTGCGGTGCAACCTACAGCATCGTACCCCTAATTAAGAAAGAAGCCACTGGACAAATTGCCGGTAACGTGGGAGCTTACGGTAATTTTGGCGGCGTAGTTTACCTGACAATTTTTAGCTTAACCGACGCTCCAACACTATTTAGCACAATGGGTATAGCTGCTTTAGTCTGTGCTTTCATGTGCGCCTTCTTCCTCAAAGAACCAAAAGGTTCCTTTGCCGCCGCCTACGAAGGTGAATTACCAGAAAGCACAACTACTATCTTCTTAACCGAAGAATAATCAACTGAAGGATAAAGTAGTGAAATTAACTATCAAATTTGAATTAGGTAATTTTACACTTCATCCTTCTATAGCAATCTTAATTCATGAAAATCTCTTTTTCTTCTCTCTGCGCTCTTGGCGTCTTGGCGGTTCGTTAAAAAAATTTATGAAAAAAACGAACCGCCAAGACGCCAAGGACGCAAAGGAATAAGAGTTTTTGCGTAACACACAAATTTCTCAACCTGTCGCTACATCTGAGGTTACATAATCCAAATAACAAAATGGTACAACTGCCATGAGTGAATTTACCAAAACCCTCTGTCCCTACTGTGGTGTTGGCTGCGGACTAGAAGTTTCACCTCCAGCCCAACTTGGCAAAGCAACTAATCGAGATAGCCAAGGAACTCCAACTTGGCGAGTGCGCGGTGATAAAGCTCATCCATCCAGTCAAGGAATGGTTTGCGTCAAAGGCGCAACGATCGCAGAATCTTTAGATAAAAATAGATTACATTACCCAATGGTGCGAGACTCCTTAGATCAAGAGTTTCGGCGCGTTAGTTGGGATGAAGCTTTTAATCTAATCACACAGCGCATTCAAACTATCCGCTTCACCCAAGGGCCAGAAGCCTTATGTATGTATGGTTCCGGCCAGTTTCAAACTGAGGATTATTACATAGCCCAGAAACTCATGAAAGGCTGTCTGGGTACTAATAATTTTGATGCCAACTCTCGCTTATGTATGTCTAGTGCAGTAGCTGGCTACATTCAAAGCTTTGGCTCAGATGGCCCGCCCTGCTGTTACGATGACTTGGAGTTAACTGAGTGTGCATTTTTAATTGGTACTAATACAGCCGAATGTCACCCCATCGTTTTCAACCGATTGGAAAAATATCACAAAAAGAACCGCAAAGTCAAAATGATTGTGGTTGATCCCCGTCGCACTCCAACCGCAGAAGCAGCTGACTTACATTTAGCGATTCGTCCCGGTACAGATATCGATTTGTTAAACGGCATCGCTCACTTGTTGATGCGCTGGAATTATATCGATACCATGTTCATGGACGACTGCACCAGCAACTTTCCGGCTTATGCTGAAGTAATTCGCCACTATCCGCCAGAAGTAGTAGCTCGTCAATGTGGAATCAGCATTGAAGATTTAGAAACAGCAGCACATTACTGGGGTGAATCAGAGCGGGTACTATCTCTGTGGTCAATGGGTGTAAATCAATCCTCAGAAGGGACGGCTAAGGTAAGAACTATCATTAACCTGCATCTGATGACTGGACAGATTGGCAAACCTGGGGCTGGCCCTTTTTCCCTCACTGGTCAGCCAAACGCAATGGGAGGAAGGGAAGCCGGAGGTTTGGGACATTTATTACCGGGTTATCGGGTGGTGAAAAATCCCCAGCACCGTGCAGAAGTTGAGGAGTTTTGGGGACTTAAGCCAGGACAGATTTCGCCAAATCCCGGTTTGACTGCTTGGGACATGATTACTGGCTTGGAAAATGGCGCTGTAGAGTTACTGTGGATTGCGGCTACCAACCCAGCTGTAAGTATGCCAGATTTGGAGCGAACAAAGAAGGCATTATTGCGATCGCCTTTCACCATCTACCAAGACGCTTATTATCCCACAGAAACCTCTGCTTACGCTCATGTTCTGCTACCAGCAGCCCAGTGGGGTGAAAAAACTGGTGTAATGACAAACTCCGAACGGGTGGTAACTCTGTGTCAAGCATTTCGCCAATCGCCAAGAGAAGCTAAAGCCGATTGGCAAATTTTCGCCGAAGTTGGACGTAGATTAGGTTTTGAGAGAGAATTTGCCTTTGCTAACTCCGCCGAAGTTTATGCTGAGTTTGTCAAACTAACTAAAACTCGCCCCTGCGATATGACGGGTATCAGTCACGCGCAATTACAAGCAGAAGGCCCGACTCAATGGCCTCATCCAGAAGAGGGGAGTGGGGAATGGGGAGTAGGGAGTGGTGAATCCCCTACTCCCCACTCCCTACTCCCTACTCCCCCCAAAAGACTTTACACCAATCTCCGCTTCCACACCCCTGATGGACGCGCTCGATTTGGGGCATATTACTCAAAGGGATTGGCAGAACCACCAAACCCAGATTATCCTTTTGTGCTAACTACTGGCAGACTTTACGGACATTGGCATACGCAGACACGCACTGGGCGAATTGAAAAAATTTGTAAAATGCATCCCGAACCGTTTATCGAAATTCATCCCCGTGATGCTGCTCGGTTAGGTATTGTAGATAGTATGTATGTAGAAGTGCGATCGCGTCGGGGTAAAGCGAAGTTTCCTGCTAAAGTGACAAAAGCGATCGCGCCTGGTACAGTTTTTGTCCCCATGCATTGGGGTTCGCTGTGGGCAGATAATGCCGAAGCCAACGCCCTCACCCATCCAGAATCTTGCCCCGATTCGCTCCAACCAGAATTAAAAGCCTGTGCTGTGCAGCTGATACCAATCTCTGTGGAAGTTACAGTCAAAGATAAAGATTATCAAAAAATTGGGCTTAAAACCCCGTCATAGGTAATTAATAATCATCAATAGGTAATTTAGTCAATAATGAATAGCCAATAGTGATTATAATTTTTTATGGCTCTCTACTATTGACCCATACCAATTACCATATTTCAAGAGGCTAAATTTCTAGTAACCAGAGGTTTGACTAGCGCCTAGTTGAGCTATGGGAAAGAATAAAAATTAGATAGTATTACAAATAGGGCTATTTCATTCTCATCTAGCCCGCCTCAGAATGAATTCTGAGGCTAATAGCAAAAGTCCACGCTTAGTGGACTAAGAAAGGCTTTTAGTCCACTAAGCGTGGACTTGGACTATGAGCCGCGGAACTTCAGTTCTGGGCGGTTTATGTCTAGAACGAAATAGCCCTGGTATTACAAATCATATTTTTTAATCCTCTAGATTCATCTATGGGATTTTCTTTTATTTAAAAATCGGGTGCAGCAAATGAAAAAGTTACTGAGAGAAATTCTAGGAGCTACCAAAGATGAGAACTTCATGCACATCATTGAAAACATAGAAGTAATAGTTTCTAAAGTTCTATCTATTTTTATGGTGCTCGTAATTTTGGTAGCGATCGCGGATTTAGGAGTATTTATTCTTAAAGAGTTATTTACAGCGCCTTATGCCAAATTTAACACAACATTGTATAAAATTTTTGGGCTGTTTTTGAATATTTTAATTGCTTTAGAAATTTTAGAGAATATCACAGCTTATTTACGAAAACACGTTTTTCAAGTTGAATTAGTTATTGTCACATCTTTAATTGCTGTTGCCAGAAAAATTATTATTCTTGACTTAGAAAAAGTTGGAGGTATTGATATAATTGGTTTAGGAATTGCTATTCTTGCCCTGTCAATTAGTTATTTGATAATTCGTCTTAGTAATTCCAATAATAACCGTTAAAATAAAGACTTAATAAGCTTTTGTTTGAGAATAATTTAGTTAGATATAGGTTAGTCTGATTTTTTTGCATCTTATGACAGATTTCTTTGAATTTGAAGCAGACTTTGTTGATTCCCTGCGCTGTATCCCCATGCAGGTGCGTTGCAAATTAGATACTTGTGGCATCAAACTAAAATTGTCTGATTGGAATCAAATGACTACAGCCGAGCGTCAAGCTTTAGTCGAATTACCTTGCACTACAGAAACAGAAATTCAGTCTTACCGCGAGCATATCCAGCAATTAATTCTACAACGCACGGGTATACCACCTACAAAATTGCCCATCGAGCCACATCCCGCATGGCTTGACTCTGCCACTGTACCACCTAGCATCCAAGAAAAAGCTCAAGAAATAGGTGTAACCCTAACACAGCAACATTGGGCAGGTTTAACGCCCTTACAGCGTTTTGCCTTGATAAAACTCAGCCGCCCAGGACATGAAAACAAAAACTTTAACAGAGCGATCGCAGAATTCCATCTGCTTTAATTAGTCAATAGTCATTAACAGGACAACTTTGTTAACTTGCCGCCCTGAAATCATGCATTACTTTATAAACAACTATTAACTATTGACTCTAAACTATTAACTATTAGCTAATACAGCACATTTCATCTGAATGAGTTACACAAGGGCGGGCAGGATGCCATTGGTGTCAACTTAACGTGAAAGTCATGTCCCGCAAGGAACTGAAGTTCCTTGCTAATAGCAAAAGTCATCTGAAGATGACTAAATATACCCAAAATCTTTAGTCTACTTCAGTAGACTTTAGCTATTAGCCTTGAACTTTAGTTCCAGGCGGGTGAGGAAGCAAACAGTTAAGCCATTTCTAGCTTAAGTTGACACGTATGGGCAATGCCATGCCCCTACCAGCGTATTTGTATCATTATAAATGCTCATTAGCTTAGTAAAGGATTGAGTTTCAAAGCTCCCGGGTTAACGTTAGTGACTCCCGGCTTAACGTTAGTGACTCCCGGTTTAACGTTAGTGGCTCCCGGCTTAACGTTAGTGGCTCCCGGCTTAACGTTAGTGGCTCCCGGCTTAACATTAGTGGCTCCCGGCTTAACGTTAGCGGTTCCCGGCTTAACGTTAGTGGCTCCCGATTTAACGTTAGTGACTCCCGATTTAACGTTAACGTGAGTTCGACGATCAACCTCTCCCTCCCAGCCTCCCTCTGGGAAACGGAAAGGGAGGAGCAACGAAAAATTCAGCTTTTTGCTCCCCTCTCCGTGTCGGAGAGGGGTTGGGGGAGAGGTCAAATAAGACTTGTCGAACTCACGTTATTTTAGGCGAACTACGCTTGCAAGACAAAATCTGATGCAGTGAGAGTTGGCGCACCAGTTAGAACCGCAAATGGACCACCGATGCCAAAACCAGCGACGCTACCATTAGAGTTGTAGAACAACTGCCCAGTTACAGGGTTGTAGACAATCACAGCAGTGCTGGCTGCCCCATTAGAAGTGACTTCAAAGTTACTAGCATTACTAAAACCGGTTCCCACAGCAGAAGTAATTGCACTAAAGGTAGTTTTATCCAGTACAATCTTGTCACCTTGGGACTGTTTGAAATCAGAGATGGTATCTAAACCAACAGCAGAACTGTCAAAGCGAGCATTGGTATCGTAAAGGAATCTGTCAGCACCGATGCCACCGACAAGGGTATCATTGCCAGCACCGCCGATAAGGATATCATTGCCAGCACCGCCTTCCAGTAGGTCGTTGCCAGCTTTGCCGTCGATGGTGTCATTGCCAGCTTTGCCGTCGATGATATCCTTATTAATTGTGCCGATAAGAGTGTCTGCACGGGGAGTTCCTGTCACTTCAGGAGTGCCGCCGATATTCGTCCCGCCAAATAACACATAGCTCTGCCCTGAATCGGTGCCGTTGGGGTCGGCATAGAATGCCCCAATAATCAGGTCGTCGAAGCCATCGGCGTTGACATCTCCGGCACTGCTGACAGAATAGCCTGACCAGTCACCCTCTGCGATGCCGTTGATGGTGAAGCCGTTAGCGCCGTTGAGGGTGGAGAGGTTGAGAGTGGCGCTCCATCCTGTGTTGCCAAACACTACGTAGCTTTGCCCAGAATCGGTGCCGTTGGGGTCGGCATTAAATGCCCCGATAATCAGGTCGTCGAAGCCGTCGCCATTGACATCTCCGGCACTGCTGACAGAAGTGCCTGATTTGTCACCCGCTGCGATGCCGTTGATGGTGAAGCCGTTAGCGCCGTTGAGGTTAGAGAGGTTGAGAGTGGCGCTAAAGCCTGTGCTCTTGCCAAACACCACGTAGCTCTGCCCAGATTGCGAGCCGTTGGGGTCGGCACCGTATGCCCCAATAATCAGGTCGTCGATGCCGTCATTGTTGACATCTCCGGCACTGCTTGCAGAAAAGCCTGAGATGTCACCCGCTGCGATGCCGTTGATGGTGAAGCCGTTAGCGCCGTTGAGGGTGGAGAGGTTGAGAGTGGCGCTAAAGCCTGTGCTTTTGCCAAACACCACGTAGCTCTGCCCTGAATCGGTGTAGCCGTTGGCGTTGGCATAGAGTGCCCCGATAATCAGGTCAGCGATGCCGTCATTGTTGACATCTCCGGCACTGCTTGCAGAAAAGCCTGACCAGTCACCCGCTGCGATGCCGTTGATGGTGAAGCCATTAGTGCCGTTGAGGTCTGAGAGGTTGAGAGTGGCGTCAAAGCCTGTGCTTTTGCCAAACACCACGTAGCTCTGCCCTGAATTAGTGCCGTTGGCGTCGGCACTCTCTGCCCCAATAATCAGGTCAGCGATGCCGTCATTGTTGACATCTCCGGCACTGCTGACAGACCTGCCTAAGGTGTCACCCGCCACGATGCCGTTGATGGTGAAGCCGTTAGTGCCATCGAGGTTATAGAGGTTGAGAGTGGCGTCAAAGCCTGTGCTTTTGCCAAACACCACGTAGCTCTGCCCAGAAAAAGAGCCGTTGGGGTCGGCAGCATATGCCCCGATAATCAGGTCAGCGATGCCGTCATTGTTGACATCTCCGGCACTGCTGACAGAAGTGGCGGTGTCACCCGCTGCGATGCCGTTGATGGTGAAGCCGTTAGCGCCGTTGAGGTTAGAGAGGTTGAGAGTGGAGCTAAAGCCGTTGCTGCTGCCAAACACCACGTAGCTCTGCCCTGAATCGGTGCCGTTGGCGTCGGCAGCGTATCCCGCGATAATCAAGTCGTCGAAGCCGTCATTGTTGACATCTCCGGCACTGCTGACAGAATAGCCTAATTGGTCACCCGCCGCGATGCCGTTGATGGTGAAGCCGTTAGCGCCGTCGAGGTTAGAGAGATTAAATGATGAAATAACCATGATTTTCTCCTATGTTTATAGAGACGCGATTAACAGTTATCAGTTATCAGTTATCAGTTAAAAGTTTTGAATTTTTTGTCAATTGGGAGTCAGAGTCCCCCACAACTAAGCAAGTGGTGTGAGGAGTGTCTTTCTTCAAATCCCCGCACTGAAACCGTGATAACTGATAACTGTTGACTGTTCACTGATTTAATCGCGTCTGTACTATTGAGTCAGTCGAGAGCCTTGGTAAATGGAATTTGCGGCTACACAAACTCTTTGGGACTGCGCGGACTAACAAAAAATTCTAGTTTTGAAATCTACGTTCCCTCCCCAATCCATCGGGGAGGGTTAGGGAGGGGTAAAACCCAGGTTCGCAAGCGGTTTCAGACTTGTGTGTACACCGTAGTTCCAAAGTTCGGGTTAGGGAGCAGGGCTGTTTCATTCGATCTCTTAGAGATTTTGTCAAGAGTTTGAGTCAGAAATTTGCTTGATTTGGTAATCGAAAAGCTACCACCTCAACAAGTAAATTTCAGTGCGATCGCCATTTTCTTGCACAATCAGATTTTTTAGTCACCTGATTTTTTTGCTTGAAACGCTTGTAAATCAGCGCCTTTTAGGGAATGAAACAGCCCTGGGGTTAGGGAGGGGTAAAACTTAGGCTTCAACTCAGATGAGTGAACTGTTTCAGACTTGTGTGTAGACCATAGCCCTACTAAGGGAACCTGTAGCTTTAGCTATAGACGGGGTGAGGTTCACTGATTTTTCTTTGTAAGGAAAAATTACTTTGATAACCGTTAAATCACTTAAATACTCTTATGAATATCTAAATATTGTCAATAGGCTGGGCGTCATTTTGGTAAAATTAGAGTTACAGCTATTTTCAGGTAAAAGACTTCCAAATAAAAAAATACTCAACTACTTCTTGTGGGGTGGGCGTCTCGCCATTGGTTGGCAGAATTCCTTATAGTACTTGGAACTACTCCCTTCTCGCCAGAAGAATACCTAATTTAACGAACCGCAAAGACGCGAAGAACACGAAGGAAGAAGAAAAAGAAGATAGGTAATCTTAGAGCGGGAAGGGAGTAAGATTGAACACCCAGAACTGGCTACAGTTGTTTGAGGCAAGATACCGGAAATCGGTGTTGCAGAACAGTGGGATGAATTGGGGCAAGCTCTTGAGCCAGGGGGGCAGTTCTTGCTGGGAGCAAGGGAGAGGGTTTGCAGCTTTTTTTGACAATGAAAATAGTGCAACTTGTAGGCGCGACAGCTTACTAAGAACCCTCTTTCCTCAAGAACCTCCCCTGCCTCAAGAGCTTATCCGAACTGTAAATTATATATTTTTGGAATAGAACAAAATGCAGTAAAAAATACTATTTTTTGATAAATTGCCGTGGGTTTAATTTGCAGTTAGGATGTCTTGAGTACACGGCCGATACAATCTGATTTATCCGCCTAACAAGCCAATTTTAGGATAAAGTCTCAGCAAATGGAATACTTATTTACATTAAGTAAAACAATTTGAAATTTTGCGTCTATAAATTTAAATTTCTTAGCAGTAAGTGAAGCTATAGTGGATTTAGCAATGCTGCTGTTAATGTGGCTAAGGTTAGTCCTGCTGCCAAATTATATGAAGAATTAGTTTAGAAACGCACTTCTTATCGATGACAGGCAAACACGCAAGACATAATGCATTTCTGCGGCTAGTGTCTGGTAATGGGGCAGCTTTTGGATCAGAATCTCGCTATTCCCTGCCCCCCAGTAAAGAGATGGTAATTGGACGCGATCCCAGCTGCCAAGTTGTCTTGGATGCCATGATGTATCGAATGGTATCTCGTCGTCATGCAGTGGTTCGTCCCCTTTCTCTATCGCCAGATAGCAAATTCAGCTGGGTGCTTTGTGATTTAAATAGTGCTAATGGCACTTATTTGAATGGACAACGCTTGTATGAATGTCAGGAATTACACCCAGGCGATCGCATTTCTTTAGGTGCTGATGGGCCGCAATACGTTTTTGAGTACGAGTATACCTCACTCACCCCGGCCACGACAGTTAACCAAGTTACACCATTACCTTCAGCGACAAATTACCACAGCCACACGCAATTAAAGCAGCCAGATTCTGTTAGCTTCACCCAGCTTTTTCCCATTATTTCCACTGGTAAAGATTTAACCCGTAAAGCTTACCTCGTACCGGGAATACTGACTGTAATCTTTGTAGTGTTAATGAGATCGGAAGA
>NZ_JAIVFR010000280.1 GCF_020829685.1 Nostoc sp. CHAB 5715
CTGCATTAAACTTTTTATCAAACTTGTGTTTGGCGGCGATCGCCGCAAATCTTTGTTGGGGTGTAAATTCAACTCCCTTGAATAAATCCTGGAACTGAACTATCGGGCGAGATTCTAACTGTGATTGTTGGAAATATTTATTAGTTTGGCTGATTAATAATTCGACTGGGGAATAGCCTTTGGGAGTAATCCCAGTGTTTAAATAGGATGAACAAGATTTCTTATCTTTAATATAATTAACATCTCTATATAAATAACGCTGATTCTCCTTTATCAAGTTCATTTCAGGAGTTTTGGCACTTTTGAATAGGTCAACAGCAATTTGATTGTGGTAGCATCCCTCTTCAATCATGCTCCGATACATCTGTCGATTAACATCCATTGCCTGTTGGATGATTTCGGGAGTTCTCTCTTCATCAGCGAGAGCGATAAACTCTTGCATATATGGTTTGTACTCAGGTCTAATCGGTTTGGGACGTGACGAATTTTCTTGGTCAAATAAACTGTGATAGTGGCTAGATACTTGGTCTAAATATTCTGATTTTTGTTCGAGGGTGCCGTAAGTTTTAAGTATCTCAATTTCCGATTCCAAAGCTTCCAATGCTGTTACCTGATTATTGATTACACCCACGCTTATGCTGTCGCTCATGTGGATAGCGATTTCTTCAAAGGGGGGCTGGGTTCCGTCTTCTCGATAAAAAGATTGTTTTTTCAGCTTGACTGTAGGGGCATAAGCGTTTTCGGGCTGATTTCTGTATTCAGCTTCGGCTGTGAAATTGGGATATTGAAGTGCAAGTGCCACGCCAATGCAGTCCCCGTCAAAATCTCGTGCTTGGCGTTCTGATTCGGTTTCGGCTGGATCTATAAAATCAACATCAATCCCTTGTGCTTCTAGCTCTGCAATTCGGGATTGTATGCGCTTATGGTCTTCATCGTTGACTACAATGATGCCTTGCAAATCTGTACCATCTGGAGCTTGACAATCTTTAATGTGTTTATTTTCTGAAACACACAGACCATTAGAATTAAGAAATGGAGAACGAAAGTTTAAGACTTCGGGATGATCAGGTCAATTTTTGATTCATTATTTGAGTCAGCGTATTCTATTTTGCTAAAGTCGTAAGGTCGTAATGTTCCCTTTCCAAATCGATATTTATCATCTTGACCATCCCCATCCCTCCAGCCAAATCGATGCTGAACAACACGATAATCTTTATCTTGTTGTTCATCTCGCTTTGTTAGTCGGTCATAGACTTGAGTTGAAACTTGACCGTAGCAATCACCTACTAATTTAAAAGCATCTTCATTTTTAATAAATCCTCCATTCTCTCCATTTGCATCATTCACTATCAAAATATTTAACTGCTCATTAATCGAATGTTTGCAATCACCCAAGAAAATTGACCCATAAGCACCACGGTCTTTTCGATCTGGGCATAGCTTCTCAATTTCTGGCAAGCATTCTGGTGAACCATAAAGCAGCCTGGTTTTAGAAGAAAGTAATAAAATATTACCATCTGGGTGATTTTGTAAATCTTTGGGTTGACTATATTCATCTATATGCCCAAATGAAAATTCTTGATCTGGAAAGTAAGACTCTAATAATGTATTCTCTAATTTTTCAGTTAAAATTGAATCAGGATTGTTGTGGTCTCCATCAGTATGAACCCATTGATTTAGTCTGGTATCAAAGTGTTTAAAATGAAGAGTCATAAAACTTTGAGTTAATTAAATGTTTATCAATCTTGTGAGGAATTAATTATGTCAAGAGTAAAACGCTGGATAAATATGCACGGGAAAGAATTCAATCCAGATGGAACATTGAAAGATGAAGTAAGACAACAAAAAATATCTTTTGGGGCAGATCCAGCAGCAGTTGATAGTTATGCTCGTAGAATGAAAACCAGTTATGACGAGTGGAAACACCTAGATGAAACCTCACCAGAAGAATGGGTGGAGTATACCGCTTACGATTTCTTCACTCCAACAGAAAAGGAACAATTTAACCCCGATGGTTCCCTCAAACCCGAATACATGGAATCTGAACTTAAAAAGGGTATTAGCGAGGGATGGCTCTCAGAAATGGAGCGCCGCAAGAAAATTGATGTGGACAACTACAATAAAGTCTCTGCAAAAAAAGCTGAAATGGGCATCAACTTCGGTCAACAAGAAATGAATAGCAGAAACTATGCCAGTAGAACCTACGTGCAACGCCGCAAGCAAATGGAAGTTGACTTGCGAAACTTCGAGGATACTGACAGCTTGCCTTTCGACAAAGACACAGCATTTTAGGTGAGCTTACTTCTTCCTTCACGCACTCTTGGAGGAATGGCACTAAGAAAAGGGACAATCGTTGAGGCAGCAGGGGTGCAGAGGAGCGGAGGAGCAGGGGAGAAAGAAGAAGTTTTAGGCAATACGAACGGATATTTAGAAATTCCCCTCTGCACCCCTGCCCCTGTGCAATCCTTACGCTGCCTACCATTCAGCTTAACAAGCGTGCCATTCCACTCTTGGAGTGAGCGGGAGCAGAGAGTAGCCATCACTGCCCCGAATTGTGGCTTTAGCTAAATATATGGAGAAGCTGAAGGTGTTGGTATTAATAACACTTTCAGCTTTTTGTGGTAAATTTATGACGCTGATTGACCATCTCAATCAACGCTGTTGACCAGCAGGTGGGCTAATTACAGCTTGTGATCCTTGAGCAGACTTGAACACCCCATTAAAAAAGGCAATCATTCCCAGAATAGCGAAGGCTGTAATGATTACCCTTTGGAAAGCATTGAATACAGATCTCTCTTTTATTGCTTCAGTCCAGACTTTCTGGAGTTGGTCTGATGTTCTTTCGTTCCATGTCAAATACTGTAAAGCTTCGATACATGAAGAGATATCATCCCCTTTTTGAACTTTCTGACACAACAGGATTTCAAGTTGTTCTTTACGACGCTCAGGGATAGAAAAATCTATATTTTGTAACTGTTCAGGGTGTATACCGTTGCTCGGTTTAAATTGTAGTTGTTCCATAATTTTTCTCTCTTATATTTTGGTGTATGGAAAAGGTGTAGAAAAACCTTCTACACCCCGGATTCTGCAAAGTGAAAGCGTCAACTGTATTTAACAGTGAACAGTTATCAGTTATCAGTTAATTCATCAGACTGAAACCATGTGTTTACTGTTCACTGATTTACCTCCTACCGCAGAGTTTATATGTTCTATCCTCACAAAATCAATTGACCAAAGTACGGAAAAAAACGGTACTTCGGTCTAGAGAAAAATTAGTCTACTCATGCTAAAGCTATAACTCAAAATTCATCAAAACAGAACTTGGCTTTCAGCAGCTATAAAGCCGTGTGATTTCTTGAAAAACGCTACGCGATACTAACCAGAATTTGCATTTTCTTTAGGAATAATCATGGCTAAGAAAAAGTATCAGGCAGCAGAAGCTGTCGAGTTGTACATTGGGAATTATCGATTTGATGCAATCAGGATTCTTGAGACAAAGGAATATCGGATGTCTCAGAATCACATACTTGAAGCAATTAGTATAAATAAAAACTGGTTGACCAGGTTACAGTTTAGCTTGCCTCGCGTGTACCAAAGCCTTGTGAAACAAGGTCTAAATCACGTTACACTATCTGCGGAATATACGGTTAAAAGTACAGTAACGCGTGCTGTAACGTGGTCATTGAAAGATGTCAGAATTATTTGGCGTTACTTTGATAGACAGGGAAATCCCGAAGCTCAAAAGCTAATCGATGCCTTGTCAGAAGACTCGTTAATCAGCAGATTCGAGCAGGTTTGGAAAGAATCGCGTCCAGTTGAGCAACGGCGGAAAGATGATTGTCGGATTTTGTCCACGCCACGTCCCTGGACTTTGATGTTTGAGAATGAATTTGAGTCCAACTTGGCAAGGATTACCAAACTGCATAAGAGGAATATCAGAAACGGGCTGTATTATTGGGAGTTTATTTATGGTTGGATGACACCGGAAGAAAAAGCCAAGCTTGATCTCGTTAACCCTGTTTTAACTAATGGGAGGAGGAAGCACAAAATACATCAGATGCTATCTTCGGAAACGAAAGAGAGATTGACCCCGCACGTTACCTCAATTTTGATTCTAATGAAGTCGGCTAATTCTGTTGACGAACTGCGGCGATTAGTGCAGCGACAGTATGGAATAGATCAGCCCAATTTGTTTGATGGCTGGAATATTGGATAGTTAGTTTGATCGGAAGCGATCGCTCTAATACCTATAACCCACATTCCGCACTTCAAATTGAAGTATAAAGAGATTACAGTCAAGATCAGAGCGAAAAGTTAGGATAATTAAGAAAATAATGCTGAATTAATATGATGAAATCCGAGAAATAATCAAACATAAAAGATTTGACTCATAAAGGAGGTTATTTAAGCACTAAAAATTCGAGGAGCAAGAAATTTCTCTTCGGATTATAGATCAACTTTTGTTCACTCTTTAAACGTTGTTTAGATTAAGAAAGCAGATAATATTTTTGACAAGATGATGGCAGATAATTCAAAATAAAATGACGTTCTGACGTTAAATTAATAATTTGATTAACACCATTTAAAGTCAAAATATGAATTCCTTGAAAACATTGAAATACCCATCTTAATGTCGGACTAATCGTTAACTTTCCTAGTTGATTTTTGATTCCGATTTTGATTCGTTTTAAGCTACTTCTTAGTTCCCTTTGACCAAGATTATAAACTAACAAGCACAAAGACATTAAAAATAACATTGTCTCGATTCGTTCAGGATTTTCCACAAAGAAACTATCAGCAAAAAATAAAGGGTCTTTCAAAAATCTAAATCCTCTCTCACAAGACTGTTGATTTTTATAATTTGTAATAATTTCTGATGGTGTTAACTTCTCATCGTCAACTAAATTAGTTGCTAAAATAAATCTTCCGGCTTCTTTTCTCATTATCTCTATCTCTTCTGGTTTTTTATGACCCACTCCTGACATTTTATAAATAGTTTTATTCTCTTTTGACTTACTTTCAGTAATTTGAACTTCTTTAATTTCAAAAAAATTCAATTTTTTGTTAATTCCTTTTAGCTTATATAGAGCTTGCTCTGGATTCTCAAAATTTTCTTTTTTTAATTCTTTGAGCAATTTTTCGACTTGTTCTTTTTCTTTTTTTAGCTTTTTATCTAGCTTTTCTAAATCACTCTCTTTTCTTTTTTGACTTTCTACTACTAGCCAAACTTGTTTAATCCCAGCATAATTTACTATTTCTTCTTTCCATTTGTATCCGTCTAAATTTACGGCTACTCTTTTTTCTCTTTCTTCCAAACTTATCTCTTCTATCTCTACCAACCGAACTAATTCTTTTGCTCTTTTTATCGTCATCGGTACTCTACTTATCCATTTTAGATGCTCAATTAATTTGAGATTTTCTTGACTATATAATGCACTATCACAGACCATGATACTGTCAAAAATTATTTGCTTTTTAAACTCTACTAATATTTTCCCAAACACGGCTTTATCTGCTTCATTTCCATCTCCAACTCTCATTAGTAATGGTATATCTCCATCACTACTTGTTATTAAATCTAAAACACATTGTTTCAAATCTGGTCTGTGGTCACGAGAATATCCTTTGGTTATAATTATTGGTCTTTCTCTAATTATTCCTTCTTCTTCTTTCTTATCTTCACTTTTGTACTCTCCATGTAGGTGAAATGATGTGGCATCCAAGTGAGAATATTTTGTGTCTATCTTAAATTTTTTAATCACAGATAAGATAATTTCTATAAATAGATTGTTCAATCCATAGTTATATAATTTATCCATAACTCTTCCAATTTTATCGTCATTTATCTAATCACTTTTTATCCCCTCCCCCAATAAAATTTCTATTCCTTTATCATCAAAAAACTGGCTAAATAAATATAAAGGTCTTGATACAAATCCCAATCCATTTATTAAAATAGCTTTGACCAATATTCCCGCTGCAATCTTCTCTCGAGGGTCTATTCCTAATTTAGAATTAATTGTTTCAACTATTCCTATTTCATCAATCAACCCAGCTACTATTCCCAAGTGATCGATATTTTTAATTTTTGCTTTTGGAGACATTTTTTCACCTCTCAAATATTGTTGAGTTTTTTTGATTGTCTCACTTTTAATATCTCAGTAGGTTGCCATGATAAAACAATGTATGCTGATTTTTCTAAAAAGCCTGAAACCAAGTATTTATAGGCTATTTACCCGCCTTCTACTTCCTAAGATAGGTTGATTTCTGAATACTGACTTACTTAAATATTTTGAGTATATTTATTGACTTTTTTCACTGAGTAAACATGTAGTATTTAATACTACTTTATGAAGTGCGGAATGTGGGCTATAAACCGTATAAGAGCGATTGCTTGCCTGTTACATGGGGACTTGCACCATCATCTTGTGGAATCTTTTGATTCTTTTTTGTAGCTCTTCTAATAGGGACGGCCATCTTTGTGCGTTAATATCCAGGCACCATCTGTTACCTGAGTTGCTTTGAGATCATCATTTGGGTATTCGACTTCATCTGGTGCTGTGCGATCGCCCATCTCTAGGTAGGTCACGGTTTCTTGGGATCGGTTCACCAGTTGATGGGCAATCCCCGTACCCGCTTTGAATCCATAGCAATCCCCCGCACTCAATGAGAATTCCTGTTCTCCCACCACCAAAGTTGGAGTTCCCTCTAGAATAAAAATGAATTCATCTTGCTTTGAGTGACTATGGGCAAGGGCAGACACTGCACCAGGTGAAAGATGGGTCAGATTGACCCCAAACTGAGTTAGCCCAAAGCACTCGCCAAGCTTTCGTTTCAACCGGACATTGACCTTTGAGGCATAGGGTTCTGGATAAATCGTTTTCCCCATCGTTGCGGGAACGGATTGGGCTGAAATCGGTGATTGATTCACGATAATCTCCGGCGTAGCTGGATAGTGATTGCTGCCATTCCCGGATGCCTGTATATGGCAACGGATTTGAAAGCTTGAAACCCACCATAATCGGTAAGGGATAAGCACAAGTATAGAATGTCACGAAGATTCATGTGAAATCTCGTCAAGGATTTCACATGAATCTTTGTGACATTGGATTAAACCCCTGGATGCATGGTTAAAAACCCGTTCTTCTCCCAAACTTCTTTGGGTGGAGTGGAATTGCGTACAGGCGGGGATTGGTAAGAGTCTGGGACTAATTTCTCTTTGCGTTCATAGCTAAAATTTTCATCTAGCATTCTGACGTAGCTAATATGGCTAGCCCAAACATCAGCAAGCCTGTCACCCAGCCCTTGAGTGTTTAAAGGCT
Organism: Nostoc sp. CHAB 5715; assembly: GCF_020829685.1. Taxonomy (GTDB): domain Bacteria; phylum Cyanobacteriota; class Cyanobacteriia; order Cyanobacteriales; family Nostocaceae; genus Nostoc. The sequence continues at coordinate 7,323 of NZ_JAIVFR010000280.1, forward strand.
TGGGAAGAACTACGCCTCCATTCCAAACAATGGGTATGCTCTCATGCAGAAAATGTTGAGTTAATTCCTTACGCACAAACTCACTAGTACCGCCACAAATGAGAACTTCGTCCAATGCGGCGAGATTTTTCACCCACCGCAGTAATGCGCGGCAATATTCGTCACGGACAACAGATAAAACTGACTTAAACAACTCCAAATCAGAATTGATGAGAGCTTGTGTGTTTCGGCGCGACAAATTACGTAATGGATCAGAATTCCCCTGAACGGCTTCTATTAAACCGGAGGCCAAGCGAGGATCAGATGCAGATAAGCCCACGCCAGTACGTTCCACAAACTTTTGCAATACTCAAACCTCCATTAACTGATTCTGACTTCTGACTTCTGGATTCTTCTTAAAAATTCTAAATCGACTATGGGTTACATTGCGATTAAAGGCGGCGAAACGGCTATCGAAGAAGCAATTAAATT
>NZ_JAIVFR010000281.1 GCF_020829685.1 Nostoc sp. CHAB 5715
GGTTATCAGGTAGATAATCAACATAATAATCGGGTGCTATAACTGAACAGGCTTTATACCAAAGAACGGCGGTACGAATTTCCTCAATGGGGAAATCAGTATTTTGCTTGAGCCAAGGTATAGTCTGTTCCAATGTGATGCCAGAGTCTACCAAATCATCGACTAAGAGAATGCGCGAACCTAACTTTTCGGCAGTCATCGTTAAGTGGCGGGAGAAAATTAAATTATTTCTTTCTTGCTTACCAGCGCCACTGTAAGATGAGGTTGCTAAAATTGCTAACGGCTGCTGGTATATACGGGAGAGAATATCTCCGATTCGTAGTCCTCCTCTAGCAAGACAGATAATCTGGTTAAATTCCCAACCGGATTCATAAATCTGAATAGCCAGTTGTTCAATTTTTTGGTGATAATCTGACCAAGAAACATAAAGGTCTGGCATAAGTATAACGGGAGTAGTAGATGGCTGTATTGAAGGCGATTGCAGACTTTTTATTTTAGTATGAGTGCAAAGTTTTATGAATGATTCTGCTGCTGATGGCGATGCCCAACGAACGCCTAAAAATGAAAAACTAAACCTGAGTACTAAAATTGCTTTCGGTGCTGGAGATTTGGGAACAGCGATCGCAGCGATGATTGGGATCACTTATTTGTCACCATTCCTCACAGATGTCGCTGGTTTAGATCCCAACTTAGCCGGACAAACCCAACTGGTTGGTAAAGTCTGGGATGCAGTCAACGATCCGATGGTTGGGGTATTGAGCGATCGCACTCAAAGTAGTCAAGGAAGGCGGTATCCTTGGATGATTTGGGGAGCAATTCCCTTTGGGATTTTCTTCTTTTTGCAGTGGATTGTTCCGCAATTTAGCACTCAAGAAAGTGTGAATCAGTGGGGGTTGTTTTGGTATTACACTGCTGTTTCTATTTTGTTTAATGCTTTCTATACAGTCGTCAATTTACCATATACAGCGCTCACCGCAGAACTAACTCAAGACTACGACGAACGCACTAGTCTAACCAGCTTTCGCTTTTTCTTTTCTATTGGCGGTAGCATTTTCGCCATACTTCTTTTTTTAGTTATTTCTATACTAATTCCCAATAACAGACAACTACAATATGTAGTTTTGGGAGGCATTTGTGCAACTGTCTCTGTTTTCCCTTTATATTGGTGTGTTTGGGGAACAAAAAAACGCGCTCAAGCAGTAGCAAAGTTACACCCAGAAACTGAGCAAAAAGTCTCTATTCCTTTATGGCAACAACTCAAAATTGTTTTTACTAATCGCCCTTTCTTGTTTGTAGTAGGGATTTACCTTTGTTCTTGGTTGAGTTTTCAATTGTCAGCTGGCATTATTCCCTACTTTGTCACCAGTTGGATGCGGCTACCGCAATGGCACGTTAACCTAGTGCTGTTGACGGTGCAAGGAACCGCTATGTCTATGCTGTTTGTTTGGGCTGCCATCAGTAAGCGTTTTGGCAAACAAGCTGTGTACTACATGGGAATGACTATTTGGATTATTGCCCAAGTTGGACTTTTTTTCTTGCAACCTGGTCAAATCATCCTAATGTACATTTTTGCGCTGATGGCAGGTTTCGGTGTCTCCACTGCCTATCTTATTCCCTGGTCAATGCTACCTGATGTAATTGAACTGGATGAACTCAAAACTGGACAGAGGCGAGAGGGTATTTTTTACAGTTTTATGGTGTTTCTCCAGAAAATCTGTTTAGGACTTGCAGTTTATATGGTTTTACAAAGATTAGGTACAGCTGGATATATTAAACCCACGCCAGATGTGCTAATGCCAATTCAACCAAATACTGTGTTAGATGTAATTCGTAGTTTTATTGGTCCCTTACCAGCGATCGCTTTAATATTGGGTTTAGTTTTAACGTATTTTTATCCAATTACCCGCGAGATGCACGCAGAAATCATGCTGAAACTCAAAGAACGGCAAGAGAAAAGGGGGAGTTAAGGGAGTGGGGAGCAGGGGAGGGGGTAGGGGGGAAAATTTTGGAAGTTGCTAGCTAGATCATCGCGCAAATATGCAACTATGTCATGTCCGGCTGATTAGTTATGATTCCTGCATCTGTTATTAATAACTCGTTCACGAGTATCAAAGACTCATTCACGAGTATAAAAGACTCGTTCACGAGTATCAAAGACTCATTCACGAGTATAAAAGACTCATTCACGAGTATCAAAGACTCATTCACGAGTATAAAAGACTCATTCACGAGTATCAAAGACTCGTTCACGAGTATCAAAGACTCATTCACGAGTATCAAAGACTCATTCACGAGTATCAAAGACTCGTCCGCGAGTATCAAAGACTCGTCCACGAGTATCAAAGACTCGTCCGCGAGTATAAAAGACTCATTAGCAAAGTTATGACACTTATCCAAGAGTATGATTTGCTAGGTACAAGAGTCCTACACCTAATTGGCACAGCCAACGACAAACATCTCTCTGCTCAATGCCCAATGCCTAATTTCTTGTATTTGCGATCGCAAACTGACTTAACCTAAATAGTAGTTAAACAAAATTAATTACACAAAATTGAGGGATGAAATCTTTATCCAGACTGGAAACTCATGTGTAAATAATTCTGTGCGATTACTTATCTAAAATTACGCCACCATGCAACGGTACGCACTGCCCATAATTCCCAGTTCCCGCACCCCGCACAATTATAGGTACACGGTGTTTCGCGCAGGCTGCTGCAACTTTTAAAACCTCGGCTTCATTGGCGGGACGCAGTACAATATCCCCGACTTTTCCCTCTAGTTTCGGCACAAGCACCGGGCTAAAGGTGTGATAATCCTGGGATAACTTTGCGACTTGGGCGGAGTCCGTGATGGTTTCTATGCCTTCTCTCGAATTAATCAGGGCATTCAATTTTATCGTCATAGCTTATATCCTTTTTTTAACGCAGAGGAACGCAGAGGAACGCAGAGAATTAACTCCTCTGCGCCCCTTTGCGCTTCCCTCTGCGTCCCTTTGCGTTTTAATTCTCATGTTTCACAGCACTTTCATGCCACTTACTTAATATAAGGTCAGATAAGGCGCTCAAGCTGATAAAAATTAATACACCCAACCCAGTTGTGAGAAATAATGCTGCAAACATCCGAGGAATTTGTAAGTTGTAGCTGGAGATTAAAATCCGGTAAGCAATGCCAGATTTTTACCCAAGGCATGAGTGCGGCATCTTGGAAAACAAAAGCCAGTTTTTTTGCTTGCTGAGTTATACCCCAGTCAATACTACCAGAACTTGTGCGCCCCAATCCGGCAATCATTCGCAGAACTGTACTTTTACCGCACCCAGAGGGGCCAACTAAACTGACAAATTGCGACTCTGGAATTGCTAAATTTAGGTCTTGCAGGGCAACAGTGCCATTGGTGTAGACCTTGCTAATCTGATTGAGTGTGATAATGGGATGGTGACTCATTCATTCTGTAGATTAAAATTTGACTGTATCAGAAAATATGAAAAAGATGTTTCATGGTTAACCTAATTATCAGTTAAAACTCAAAGCCATAGAAAGTATTAATAACATTTTTTAGATTAGATGTTAAGTAAATATTCCTTAGAAACACTGGTAATGAAAATTTTAATAGTATTTATTTGAGTTTAACTGAACAACTTAGTATAGGAATCGTATTTGATTTTTGAAATTATCTACGTAGGCGGGGAGTGGGTAGAGACGCGATTAATCGCGTCTGTAGGGAGTAGGGAATAAGGAATTAGGCTTTTCGAGTTGTACCGAGCTTTTTCAGAAATCAAATATTAGTCCTATATTAAATTAAAGGGTTATATAAAATAGCAAACTTATGAGTAAGCTGATAGCATTCGGTTGGTATGGAGGAAAATACAGTCATCTTGACTGGCTTTTACCACTCTTGTCAAAAACTACTCACTACTGTGAGCCTTTTGGAGGTTCAGCAGCAGTTTTGATAAACAAAGAACCATCACCTGTAGAAACTTACAATGATATTGATGGCGAACTAGTTAACTTTTTTCGTGTACTACGCGATGAAAAAAACGAACTAATTAGGACTATTACTTTCACTCCTTTCTCAAGACGTGAGTTTGAACTTGCCATTTCTCAATCCACTAAAGAGTTATCTAATTTAGAGAGAGCTAGGCGGTTTTTTATCCGAGCTAGACAAGTAAGAACAGGATTAGCTCAGACAGCAAGCTCCGGTAGATGGGCACATTGTTTGTTGACAAGTCGTGCAGGTATGGCTGGGGCTGTCTCAAGATGGTTAGGGAGTATAGATGACCTTTCTAAAATAGTTCAAAGATTTCAGCGAGTTCAAATAGAAAACTGCCCAGCAATTGAAGTTATTCAAAGATATGACAGTGAAGAAACACTCTTTTACTGTGACCCTCCTTATCCACATGATTCCCGTGGAGACAGTAATGCTTATGGATATGAGATGACAGATGAAGAACATCATAAACTAGCTTATGTCCTTCACAATATCAGTGCTAAAGTTGCTATCTCAGGATACGACTGTACCCTAATGGAGGAACTATATGGTGACTGGCGACGTATTCCAGCACCGTCAAAGTACTGCCACTCTGTCAAAAAGCTACGTACAGAAGTCCTCTGGACAAACTATGACTTAGAATATCAACCTGTACAAATAATATCTCAAAGTAAGTTCAAAAAGTCTAAAACAGCTATTATGTCAACGCCTCCAGAGATTCTTAACTCAGCTTTTGATAGAGCATCCGAATACATCAGAAGGGGCGATTCAATGATGATTGCTCCAGAAATTGTTGATAGAGTGGAATTTGTCTGTAGACACCCTCAAAATAAGGCTGGCATAAGGCTTCTATTAGCTTGCTTATTAGCGAAAGTTCATCAACCTCATCTAGATATTCGTAAGCCATTTACTGAAATTGGCACAAAAGATTCTTACTCTGGCCGTTTTTACGATGAATCATACATTGCATTTTTTATTAATGAACGTAATTTACAAGATGTATGCAACCCAACAACTGCTTTTCTAACACCTGCACTTCGTACTAAAGCAATACCTTTAACTTTAGATGCTAAGTTGATAGGAAAACCTGCAATATTATACCAAACTGTTATTCAACTATTTGACGATGTTTATACAGAGCGTGTAGCAACAGAAGACCTTCTTGTAGAAACTATAAAATGGCTTTTGATTATTAAAAAAGAGAAAAATCAACGAATTCAAAGTCTTATTGCTAATTTAAACACTCTAGATGATCGGGCAATTCCTCTTTCTGCTGAAGCAATTGTAAAACTTATTAGACAACATTTAGATTGTCCGAGAGCAAGTCGTTTGCCAGTGCTTATTGTAACTGCTGCTTATCAATCAGCCTCAGAACATTTAGGAGAACGATGTTTACCGCTTGAAAGTCACAATGCGGCTGATAAACAAACTGGTTCTTTAGGTGATATTAAAATCAGACTCATAAGTGGTAACAATTTAGTAACCAGCTACGAGATGAAAATGAAACGTATTACTATAAATGACATCAATAATACCCTTCACAAAATTACACGTAGAGTAGAACAAACTGGATATAAAATTGATAATTACATATTTATAACTACTGAAGCTATAGATAAAGATGTAGAAGACTATGCTGCTAATCTCTATGAAAAGACAGGAGGTATAGAGATTGTAGTACTTGATTGTCTTGGTTTTTTACGGCATTTTTTGCACTTGTTTCATCGTTTACGGATGCAGTTTGTGGAGGAGTATCAAAAGCTTGTGCTTGCAGAACCAAACAGTGCAGTTAGTCAACCCTTAAAGGAGGCTTTTTTAGCATTGCGCCAAGCTGTTGAGAGTGTTGAAGTGGAAATCAACTCAGATATTGAGACTGAATTAGATACTCCACTTTGAAAGGTAGCTAAAAATCTGGAGGATAGCAAGCGATCGCTTACTTTTTGTAATAGCTTACCCCTTTATTCACAAATTGCAAGGTGTATGCTTCTTTGTAGTTAACGTTGGATTTAGAAATCTTAGTATCAACCATGCTATCAAAGAGTGATTTCCACCTTGCGTCACTCATTGCCCCAATACCTTGTGCTATGGCATTCACGGCATCTATGCCATAACCCATGAAGAAATCTACCGCATCCCCCATCAACAATTGAGTCCCACTGGGAACCTGCGGGCCACCCATTTTGATGGTGACATCTAAACCATAGTCTTTGTAAATACCAATGGCGTAGGCGCAGCCCGTCGTAGACATCGCCTGGTAAAATCCGCCGTGTTCTGCTTGTGCTATCCAGTTTGTGCCAAATGTAACTTTATCCAACCAAGAATTGCTAGTTGATGGTTGGTTGCTGTTAGTACAATCAGCAATGAAGCTACTACCAATCCAGATAGAACCGTATTGAATAAAATCACGGCGACTAAGGCGATAAATTTCTGTTGATGAGGGTGATGGCAGATTCATAAAACAGGATGATGTTCTCTTTTATTTGCCGTTGTAGCTGAATCTAAATGTACATTCTAGAATCAACTTTTGATTCACTAGCGAATAAGGCTGAATTTCTAAAGCACCTTTAAAAGCTTTGATGGCTTCACCATACTCTCCTAGTGCTGCATAACACAAACCCATACCGTGAAGTGCTCCAAAATGTATTGGATTTATCTGCACAACCTTATGACAATCTGCCAGAGATTTTTGATAATCTCCAATACTGTAATACAGAAAAGCTCGGCGATTCCAAGCTTCGGCAAAATCTGGCTGGTCTTTGATTAGTGCTGTCAGCGCTGTTTCGGCTTCAGTAATTTCACCTGCATCCAGTAACTTTTGACTGCGATCAATTATTTCCAGCCCATAAATTCCCTTTTGCTGAAACCAAATTCGCCAGATTTTTCTGGTTGCTTTTTCGCGGACTGTGGCATCCGGGTTTTTTAACTCTTCAAGTAAGGAATTGATAGATAAAGAATCCATGAATTTGAGATCAGTGAATATACCTTTGTATTAACTTTCTCACAAAATATATCTACTAAATGATTTTTAAAGCCATCTTTAAAATTACGGTATTTTATTGCTAATTATGAATTTTCTGTGTGATTTATTGTATTCAGTATACGACTAATACCACACTCGACATTTAAAGTTATAAAAATAAAACTAACTAGAGGTAGTTGACAAATTCCTAGTACAACACGGCGGAAATAAACATATCATTTAAAATGGCGCAAAAGCTTGGAATACAATTCTTTTGAATGCGTGACTTTTGACTTTTGCCTTAGTTGAACCAATTTGGTATTTACCAGGAATTGCCAAGCGTTTTGGCATTGCAGAATCACAGTTGCGTCGCGCTTTAGGAGAAGTGACGAAATTCTTAGTTTACAATGCCCGGAAGCGTCAAGAAGGAGGCGATCGCTTATTTGGTACAAAATAAATTACTAACTTCACCCTAGAAATCAGCATCGTTTGATTAACCAAGGTTTTACCCCACCCTAACCCTCACGCCACTTGCTCCACTTGGGGAAACCCCAAGACCGCAGTGGCTCCCCGATATATTAGGGAGGGAACTAGTAGTTCGCTTTCGTGACTTGGCGGGGTAAAGGGTAAGGGGGAAGGGGGAAAGGTTTTAAATCCCTTACCCTTTCCCCTTTCCCCTTTCCCCAGCCCTCACAAGCGCATTTTTGGGTTGGCAGACTACTAGTGGTCTGTCCCATTAATTTTGCTGGGTTGGATAAATCTTTGAAAGCTTAACTCTTGCATCTTCTGTACGAAATCGCCAATCTACACAAACCTGATTAATATTGCGATCGCACTCCCAAATTG
>NZ_JAIVFR010000282.1 GCF_020829685.1 Nostoc sp. CHAB 5715
CGGTTAGCAATTGGAGAACCGATTAAGATATCTTCCTGGTCTGTGTAGCGGTATAGTAATATGTTAAATGCTGCCAGCAAACTCATAAATAAAGTAGCGTCTTCTCGCTGACTTAATTGCTTGAGAGTATTAGTTAGGGATGCAGAGAATGTAAAGTAATGCTTGGCACCAGTGAAAGTAGTAAGGTTAGGGCGTGGACGGTCTGTAGGTAGTTGTAGTATTGGTAACTCACCTGGGAGTTGTTGCTTCCAATAATTCAATTGGCTTGCGAGGAATTCACCCTTCAGGCGATCGCGTTGCCAAACAGCAAAATCTGCATACTGAATCGGGAGTTCGGGTAAAGGGGAAGGTAGATTTTTTGAGAAAGCAGCGTACAGTGCTGACAGTTCGCGCAGGAATACATTGCAAGACCATCCATCTGTAATAATGTGATGCATGGTCACAAGCAAAACGTGTTCTTCTTCACTCAATCGCAGTAAAGTCGCTCTCACTAATAGCCCTTTAGCCAAATTAAAAGGTTTTTTGGCTTCATCTGCTGCAATTTGTTTAACTTCTTCTTCCCAATCTTTACCACATAAATCTTTTCGGTTAATAATAGATAAATCCCAAGTTGATTGGGAAAAAATTTCTTGTATTGGCTCTCCATTCACAAGCTTAAAATTTGTCCGCCAAACTTCATGACGCTTCAGAATTTCATTTAAACTTTGCTCAAGTGCTGCAATATCGAGGTTTCCTTGTACGTGAAAAGCTATGGGAATGTTGTAGAACGAACTGCCGTGATAAAGCTGGTCAATAAACCACAGCCTTTGTTGGGAAAAAGATAAGGGAATATTTTGGCAATCTTGACGTTTAGGAATCACATCAGCTTGAAGTTTTCCCCCTTTCCATTTTTCTAAAAGGGCTTTTTTCGCTGGTGATAAATTAGAATATTTTTTATCCATAGCTAATAATTCCTGATTAACCAATTATGAATTATTTAAAAAAACTAAAACTTCCTCTTCAGATAATTCCTCAATTTTTTCCAACAAAAGTTGCTCAACTATTTCTGCCTGCTTAATTGGTATCATCGCATCCAATAACAGGTCGCGTAGTGGTAAGTCTACAGGGAATTTAGCTCGCAATCGAGACACTAATTGAGTTGCAATCAGGGAGTCCCCCCCTAACTCATAAAAGTTGTCATAAATACCGATTTCTGTAATTCCAAGTACCTCTTGCCATATCTCTGTAATTTGTTTTTCCAACTCCTTTGTGGGAGCAACATAGGAATTACTTAGGCTTGGTCGAGAGTAGCGTAATGATGAATCTAATTGATTAGTAGATTTTGAATCTATCAAAGAATCCAGACTATTTGTGTGATTTTTCCTCGCGTTAATGTCTACTGTAGAAAGAATAATCTGAGCTACTTCCCTAAAAGAAAAAACTTGTTTAAATACTTCTACTGCTTCTATTGGTGTAATAGCTAATTCTTTTCCAGAGACTCGATCCGGCGCTGTTTCTTTTTGGCTTACATTCGGTTGGAATTTATCCCAATTTATAACATACCACGGAAAAGAAGTCTTTTGATTATGCCGAGTGCTAAAAGTATCAATGAATTGGTTAGCTGCTGAATATAAGCCTAACCCAAATCCTCCTAAAATGGAAGACAAAGAAGAAAGAATGATACAAAAATCTATATTAAAGTTCTGTAAGAGTTGTTCTAATACTATAATCTTATTACTTTGTAATTCTAATAGATTTTCAAATTCTACTTCATTAATTTCGGGAATAGAAGCAAATAGGTTATCGCGCTTGATACCAGTTGAATAAATTACACCATTAATTTGTTCAACATTTGCAGATGCAAGAGCTTGATGCATCTGCTCGTAATTAGTGGTATCGGCATGTAATAACAAAACTTCTGCACCTAATTCCTCTAATGCTAAAAAATGCTGTATTTTGAGACTAAATTCATCATTTTGAGGATGAGTTTCAAGCCATTGAGAGAAATTATCTTGCTCTGGGAAATTAACATTTTCGATAAATATGAGTTTTGCTTGGAAAGTTTTTGTTAAATATTCTGCAAGCACGACTTCAATAGTTTCTAACCCACTGGGGAAAAAGTAAACACCTTGTTTTCTTAAAGGTATTTTTTCCTCAACTATTGACTCTGTATGAACTGACTCAAATATTTGTAACCAACGGTGGCGATCGCGATAAGCTACTACCGTATCTAAGGATACAGAGTTTAATTCCTTAAGAAGTTTGTCAATAATATGACTCTCACAATTTTCTTGTCTTTCTTCTAAGTTTCTGCTGTTAGTTAAAGCAATATCAATGCACTGACAGCTAATATTGGGATACTCTTGAGGAATTACTTTACATAAACTTAATATTGCAGCTTTATCTGGATTTAATTCTTCATTCCCGTTAACCTCTTGAATGTTGTTTGATATCACCCTAAGTTGTAGGCGAGCGCTGATTTTTAACTTACTAAAACTCTGAGTTAAAAATAGTAGGCTTTTAAGTTCTAAATATTTTACTGACGGACGGTTATCAAGATGACTTAGACTCCATAGATAAACAATTTTTTCGGGTATTTTACCTAACGATATTAGTTCTTGTAAGAACTTATCATAATCTTCATTTATACACGGATTAATTGTATAAATACCATAACTTAATTTACTAAATTCATCTCCTTGCTTAACAATAATTATATTTTTACCCTGATTTTTTAACTTATCAATTAGTTGCTCCCCTACTCCCAAATCATCCACAAAAAATAGCCATTTTTCTTGTGTATCTTTTATTTCTTCTAACGATGAAGAAGTTAGCAAAGAGCGTTTCCATGAACAAACATAAAACCAATCGCCAATATCTTGCTTTTTATCTAATGTCGTCGGTTTGATATTTACGGAATGCGATCGCGATTTCGGCTCAATCCAGTAACGTTGTCGTTCAAAAGGATAAGTAGGTAAAGGTAAACGATGACGCTTTTCATGAGCATAGAAGCCCGACCAATCTATTTCCACACCAAAAAGCCACAACCGACCCAATGTTTGCAACAAAAAGCAAACATCCGATTGTTGCTCCTTAACATGGCGTAACGAAGTCAATACCTGCTGTTTGGCATCTTTCTCTAAATGCTGTGTCGTTAACGTGCCTAAAGTTCGCCCCGGTCCCACCTCCAGAAAAACTCCTTCAAACTGCTGTATTAATTGCGATATCCCATCCGAAAATCTCACTGTTTTTCGTAGATGCTGACACCAATAATCCGGACTTGTCGCTTGTTCAGAACTAATCCAACTACCAGTGACATTGGAAATAAAGCGTATCTTGGGTGGATTTAGTTTAACTGTTTTAATTGCCTCAGCAAATGCTGACAATATCGGTGACATCATCACAGAATGGAACGCATGAGATGTATGCAACTGACGACATTCAACTTCAATTGAAGATAATTGTTTTTCCAGCGCTGCAACAGCATCGTTTGTTCCTGATATGACACAGGAAGATGGGCTATTAATGACTGCAATTTGTAGAGATTCTCGATATAACTCGTTTCCAGAAAGCAGCAATTGCACTTCTTTTTCTGGCAGTCTAATTGCCAGCATACTTCCTGGGGGTACTTGTTGCATTAACTGTCCCCTTTTTGCCACAATTTTGAGGGCATCTTCCAAAGAAAAGACACCTGCAATCGTTGCGGCGACATATTCGCCAATACTATGACCAATCATCGCCTCTGGACTCACTCCCCAAGACATGAATAATTGAGCGAGGGCGTATTCAATAACAAATAATCCGCTTTGGGTGAAGGCTGTTTGTTGGAGTTGATTTGCAGCAGTTTCAATCTCTTCTGGGTTGGGGTAAAGTAGGGAGCGGATATCAAGACCAAGGTGGGGTTGTAAAATAAGGGCGCAACTATCTACGTGTTTTTTGAACGTCGGTTCTACTTGATAGAGTTCTCGACCCATGTTTGCATATTGTGACCCTTGTCCAGAAAACATGAAGATGACTGGACAGTGACCAGGTTTGCGGTGGTGGCTAAAAATGTGCTGTGGATTTTGGCTGTCGAGGGATTTGATTGCATCATCAAGGGAGTGACAAATAATGATGCGGCGATAGTCAAAAGCTCGCCGACCTACTTGTAGGGTGTAAGCTACATCTGCTAAGGGTGTATCGGGGTTTTGTTCGAGATAGTTGTGCAGTTGGGTAGTTGCTGTGTCTAAAGCGGTGCTGGTTTTGGCTGAGAGCAGTAATAATTGCCAAGGACGGGATGGATGGGAAGTTTTAATGGCTGGCGCTTCTTCCAAAATCACATGGGCATTAGTTCCACCAATGCCGAAGGAACTCACACCTGCTCTGCGGGGTGTGCCATTGCTTTCCCACTCAGTAAGTTTAGTGTTGACGTAAAACGGGCTATTTGCGAAGTCTATCTCTGGGTTAGGTGTTTCAAAGTGTAAGCTGGGAGGTATTTGTTTATGTTTTAGTGCCAGGACTGTTTTAATTAATCCTGTCACGCCAGATGCTATATTCAAATGCCCGACATTGGTTTTGACTGAACCAATCGCACTAAATTCTTTTTTATTGGTGCGTGCAAATACTTTTTTCAAGGCACTAATTTCAATAGGATCTCCCAACGCTGTACCAGTTCCATGAGCTTCAATATAAGTAATTGTCTCAGGAGTAACAGAGGCGTTCGCTTGAGCCTCAGCAATCACCTCCGCTTGACCGCCCACACTAGGAGCCGTGTAGCCGACCTTTGCAGCACCATCATTGTTAATGGCTGAACCCTTGATTACTGCATGAATAAAATCACTATCAGTAATGGCATCTTCCAATCTCTTGAGAACGACAAGACCCACGCCATTCCCGAAAATAGTCCCTTGGGAACTCGCATCAAAGGCGCGACAGTGACCATCGGGAGAAGTAATACCCCCTTCTTCATAGAAATAGCCTTCCTTTTGCAGGGATGTAATACAAATACCACCAGCTAAAGCCATGTCGCACTCGTAGTTTAGCAATCCTTGACATGCTGAATGGACTGCGACCAAAGATGTAGAGCAGGATGTTTGAATATTAATGCTTGGTCCCTTAAGATTCAACTTATATGAAACCCTTGTGGCAGCAAAGTCTTGACTATTGCCATATATAATAGGGAATCCTATAGATTCAATGAGGTCAGGGTGGGAACTTAAGTTGTTCAGAAAGTAAGAACTCATATCGGTTCCCACATAAACACCTGTTAAGTTTTTGCCAGTTCCAGGCTCATAACCAGCATTTTCCAATGCTTCCCAAGCACATTCAATCAAAATACGATGCTGAGGATCTAAGGTTTCAGCTTCCCTTGGCGAGAAATCAAAGAAAGAGGCATCAAACATCTCAATATCTGAAATATTTGCACCAGCTTTTACATAATTAGGATTACTCAGCAATGTTGGATCTACTCCCGAAGCCTCTAATTCCTCATCACTGAAGAAAGAAATAGACTCCCGTCCCTTGCATAAGTTTTCCCAGAACTCACCAATATTTCTGGCTCCTGGAAAACGACCAACCAGACCAATTACAGCTATGCCTTTAAGAGAATTGTCCATTGCTTGATTAGACATTTATTTTCTCCTTTGTTTCATTAATTGTCGTTTTTCCTGCATAGCCGCTTCCTTTCTGCTGGCACGTTCATCAGCTTGCTGAAATATTGGTTTTTCAAGCGATTTTTTATCGAGATATTCTACCAAAGAGTTAATAGTCGAATACTCAAATAAGTCAGCAATGGATAGATTTTTGTTTAACGTTTTTAAGATTTTATTGCGAACTTTAATTATTAGTAGTGAATCTCCTCCTAACTCAAAGAAATTATCATGGAGACCTACATTTTTTAATCCAAGAACATCTTGCCAGATATTGGCAATTGTTCGCTCAAGTTCATTTGTGAGAGGAACATAGGGATTTTGTAAATCGGGTCTGGAGTTGAGGACAAATAAATTGACTCGTTGACTAGCTTCATTATCATCAAAAGATGATAGCCGTATCCATTGGTCAACTCTAGCTTGAATATCTCCTGTTGAGACAACTAAATGATTAAATGTATTACAGGTTAAAATCCTTTGAAATACTTCTATACCTTCTATAATGTTAAAAGCAAACTCAGTTACACTTGCACCAACAGACGAATCTTGTTGTTTTTCTTCTTGCAGTTGCCAACTATCCCAACTTATGCTGCTCCATGCAACAGGATGACTCTGATTATATTTGATTATAAAAGCATCCATAAAGATATTTACCGCTGAATAGGCAACATATCCTAATCCTCCTAGAATGGACGACAAAGAAGAGAATAATAAACAAAAATCAAGTTTACTATCTTGTAGAACCTTATCTAAAACTATGATTCCATGTACTTTTGGTTTAAATTGTTGCTCACAATTAGCTTTGTTTATATTTTCAATAGTTTCAATAGAGTTGCCTTCGAGAACACCAGCAGCATGAATAACACCATTAATTTGACCAAATTGCTGTTGAGCTTGAGCAATAACATTTTGCATTTGCTCAAGATTGCTGACATCAGCGCTCACTACTAAAACTTCTGCGCCATTACTTTCTAATTCTTTAACTTTACGAATTTTACGACTAGTGCCATCAGTTTCGTCATGGGTAGTTAGCCATTGTTCCCACTCGTCTTTTTCGGGTAAAACCGAACGTCCTACCAATACTAGTTTTGCTTGCACACTTTCTGCCAAATATTCTGCCAAAACCAGCCCAATACCTCCGAGTCCACCAGTAATTAAATAGACTCCTTTCTCTCTAAGTCGAGGATTTTCAATTTCAGGTTTCTCAAACCGCACAGGTTCAAAAGATTGCACCCAACGATTCAAACCTCGATAAGCAACAAGTTTTTCCGAATCAGAAACTTTCAGTTCCGCCAGCAATTGCTCAACAAGTTTTGCTTCCTGCCAACTGTCACTCTCTGGAATTATAATATCAATATTACGACATTTTATATTTGAATATTCTTGGGAAATAACTTTAACTGGTCCAATTAAAGTTGCTTTCTCTAGAGATATTTCTTCATTCCCTGTTACTGGCTGCAAGTTGTTAGAAATAACTGTGATTTGTAATTGATCAGCAGTTTCTTGTTTTCCCAAAGCCTGAGCCAGAAATAGGAGACTATAAAATCCTGTTGTTTGAGCTTGCTCAACTATTTCAACTGTTAGTTCTTTGTCTTGACTTGGTGTAACACTCCATAGATGAACAATTGATTTTGGTAACTTATTCTGTTTGCAAAT
Organism: Nostoc sp. CHAB 5715; assembly: GCF_020829685.1. GTDB lineage: Bacteria > Cyanobacteriota > Cyanobacteriia > Cyanobacteriales > Nostocaceae > Nostoc. The sequence continues at coordinate 7,263 of NZ_JAIVFR010000282.1, forward strand.
TTCTTGAATCAAAATATCATAATCCAGATTATTGCTTGGCTCAATTGTATATTCATGCTCACTAATTACGGTGAAATTTTCACCGATTTTAACAGTAATTATGTTTTGATTGTCTACTTCTAATTCTTGGACTAATTTACTACCCAAACCACACTGATCGATAAACACCAAAATACAAGATTCATCAGATGCTAATTCTTGATTTTCTATTTGTACTGGGAGTAAAGAGGGTTTCCAAAAAGGAATATAAAACCAGTCGGCAATATCCGGCTTTTTACTCAGTGATACTGAATGCTCGTTTTGCCGTTGCGATTTCGGCTCAATCCAGTAGCGTTGTCGCTCAAAGGGATAAGTAGGTAAAGGCAAACGATGACGCTTTTCATGAGCATAGAAGCCCGACCAATCTATTTCCACACCAAAAAGCCACAACCGACCCAATGTTTGCAACAAAAAGCAAACATCCGATTGTTGCTCCTTAACATGGCGTAACGAAGTCAATACC
>NZ_JAIVFR010000283.1 GCF_020829685.1 Nostoc sp. CHAB 5715
TCGGTAGATCATATTGAGAAATTTGGTAATTTTTGGGTAAGTCAGGATAAAAATACTGTTTACGGTCAAATTTGCTATATCTAGCGATTTGACAATTTAATGCCAAACCAGCCTCAATACCAGCAGTCATTAATACGGTAAATACGATTAAAAATATTGATTGCAAACCATGTCCAACTGTATGTGTATCTTTTTTGCTGCCAATTGATCGAAATAAAGACATCAGACAAATAATGATTCCAATAGCGGTATTATCTGTATAGAATTACCCTAAACTTATGCCCAGTACTGGGTATAAAAAAATCGGGCGAGTATATTCTTGAACAATTGTTTTTGGCGGATACAATAAACCAAAGTGTCAAATCTAGTCTGCCTAATAGACTACTGACATCACGTAATATCACGGCATTCTACTGAGGATTATGGCTCAAATTGTCATGCAGAATCAAAGGGGGATAACAACTTTTCAGCCACTTGATGTTGAACTGCGTAATGTATTCAAGTTTTTTAACCAAGAACCAGCAGTAAATGGAATCGATTTGGATGTCAGACAGGGAGAATTTTTTAGTATTTTAGGCCCCTCCGGTTGTGGTAAAACAACAACACTGCGTTTAATCGCTGGGTTTGAAATCGCTGACGCTGGCAAGGTGTTGATTCAGGGTCAGTCTATGACTAATGTGCCGCCTTACCGCCGACCCGTCAATACTGTATTTCAAAGTTACGCCCTATTTAACCACCTGAATGTCTGGAATAACATCGCCTTCGGACTGCGGTTAAAAAAAATACCCAAATCGAAAATTGAAGCTAGAGTCCAAGAAGCTTTAAAACTCGTGAAAATGGAAAGTTTGCGATCGCGCTTTCCCAATCAACTCTCTGGTGGTCAACAGCAGCGAGTCGCCTTAGCAAGGGCTTTAGTCAATCGCCCTACCGTTGTATTACTGGATGAACCTTTAGGGGCGTTAGATTTAAAACTACGTAAAGAAATGCAGGTGGAGTTATCAAACTTACACAAAGACTTGGGAGTGACCTTTGTGATGGTGACACACGACCAAGAAGAAGCATTGTCTTTGAGCGATCGCATTGCCGTGATGAACCAAGGCAAAATTGAACAAGTTGGCACTCCCAGCCAAATCTACGAACGTCCTTGCACATCCTTTGTTGCTGATTTTATTGGTGATACTAATTTATTTAGTGGTGAAATTGTAGCGGTAGACTCTTCTAATATTAAAATTTCAACAAAAACGGGACTCTCAATTGTTATTAGCCGCGCTGAAGATACACCATCTAAATTATCACAAGCAGTGCTAGTGAGCGTGCGGCCAGAAAAAATACAGCTTTCGCTTTATCCACCCAATTTGCCAACTAACTGTTTTGAAGGACAGCTTATCAATGTTATGTATTTGGGTACACATGTTAATTATGTTGTGGAATTAACAAATGGCATTAGCATAAATGTGTTGCAACCTAATACTTTTGGCGTTTTACCAGACCGCGACACGCCGATTTACGCTTGGTGGGCAGAAAATGATTGTTTAGCTATTAGTCAATAGTTTTGACACTGTTAGGCTCAAAGCGTGCATTACTGCAACACCCCTCCCATTCGGAACCGTGTTTGCAACTTTCACCGCACACGGCTACGAGCGTGTGTGGCTGTGGAAAAAGCCACGCTTTTTCGAGGCTTGAAGACTTCCGGTGAAAAGTCAGATTCTTTTATACTTATTATATAATTTTTTCTTTATTTTTAATCAAAGGTGATGTTAGTTGATGTATAGATGAGAAAGTTTTCATCCAAGCAGAAGAAAGTTTACACCCAAACAAACCTACAATTAACTGTCAAACAACCAGTTCACTTTTAGATGAGGAATATGAGGGAGATTAGAGAAATAACAAATGACCACTGACAAATCACTGTATCTTTGCATTAACTCTTATAAGAAGCAATCAAACTAGCGACGATCGCAACTAGTTCTCCTGGATCAACCGGTTTCGCCACATGAGTCTGAAAGCCCGCTTCCAGGGCTTGTCATTACCAACATCTTTTAAACTGACTGGGTGATAAAATCAGCAGCCCAACACATATCCTGTAATCGCAACCAGCCTCGCCATAAGGTCTGCCAACCAGGTAGACCATCGGATTTGCGGCCAAGAAAACCACCCAAACGAGCGATCGCTAAAAAGAATTCACAAGCGAGTCAACTCACAATTTGTCAACCCAAGACGAGCAACTAAGACCTTTAACATAATTGAAGGGATGTACTGGTGTGCCAAGAGTTGAGGATTGCTGCGACTAAGGGTGCGTAACTGTAATAATCTGACTGAAACTATAGCAAAAAAGCCAAGTAGCGTCACCAATGATGAAGCTGACTCCAATTGACGTTTTTCTACAGCACAACCAGTTATTAGTCAGCCCCTTCGGGGAAGTCAAAAGTCAAAAGTCAAAAGTCAAAAGTAAGAAACCCATAAATAAATTTAGGGGCAAGAGTAAGGCGGACGCCGTATTTCTTGCGCTGCGCCACTCGTTATACATTTTTTATTTTTCCATAAATAAATTTAGGGGCTTGTACCTTTTTCTTTCTGGTCATTATGGTACTCCTCAATTAACCAACGTGTAGTTCTGGTAACGCTTCCACCAACGTGTTGTCATTGTCCTTTTTTTGACTACGCAGCCAAGGTATTTGTCCTGCCAATCCCAAAATTTGTGGATTCAGAGGTGTCGGTACTACTGCGAAACTTGTGTGTAGCATCATTCCTCAACATGAAGCCATCTCCAATATGCCCTAATCCCTTAACTTCCCGATGATCAGTGTAATCTAGTTCTGTTGTGTCTTGGATGAATAAAACAACATTGGATTTTATTTCAGTCGCGCTTTGTTTCGTCTCCGTGATGTGAGGTTGAATTAATGCCTTATGAGTTACATCGTCTTCCGCAAATAATCGGTACGCAGCACGAATTTCATTCCAGCCTTGCATCATATCTGGTAAACTCCCTTGCGGGTTGGCAGCTATGGCTGCACCGATAGCGATCGCTCTTTGTGTACGACGAGTATCCCCTAATTCGGCATCTCCCCATTGCTCAACTGCCCAAGCATTGAGGTCTGTGAAATTTTTCAACTTCATACTCTGACTCTATTACATCCCTACCTCACTTTAAAATATGTTGGTAATGACAAGGGCTCTTACACATAGGCAGATTAACAATTGCATTTTATGAAGAACACTTTATCTTGGAATATAACTTCAGAACAAAGAAACCAAAAAATTCTGCTGGTGGATACTCAGCTGACAGCCTCCGCTTGCTGCAAGTCACTTTAAAGCTGAAGGGATACAACGTCACCATAGCCGACAATGGTGCTGAAGCATTGGTACAAATTGCCGAATCTCCTCCCGATTTGGTACTGCTAGATGTGGTGATGCCGGATATGGATGGCTATGAAGTTACCCGGCAAATTAAGCACAATTCAAACTTACCTTTTATCCCAATTTTGCTGGTGACAGGTTCTGAAAAATCAAGTGTCGTCAAAGGTTTAGATGCAGGTGCAGATGAATTTATTTGCAAGCCGGTAGATAAGAAGGAATTACTGGCCAGGGTGCGGGCTTTGTTGAGACTGAAACACAGTATGGACGAACAACTGTTCCTTAGTCAGCGACGGGAAGATTTTGTGACCCGCCTCACTCACGACCTGCGAACTCCGTTGATAGCTGCTGACCAATTCCTAAAGTTGCTGCAAAGAGGTGTTTTTGGCAATACCTTATCAGCAATGCGTGAATCTTTAGAACAAATGGCTCAGAGTAACCAAACTTTGTTGTCAATGGTCGATACCTTGTTAGAAGTTTACCAGTATGAAGCTGGAGGCAAAACTTTGGATTTCTTTGTGGTTGACCTGTGGGAATTATGTCAGCAAGTAGTGCAAGAACTAATGCCTTTGGCTGATGTTAAACATTTAACTCTCAAAGCTGTCTTGGCAAAGGGTACTGAAACTTCTTTAGTTAAAGTTAGAGGCGATCGCCTGGAACTACGCCGACTTCTCACTAACTTAGTTGGTAACGCCATTCGCTTCAGCGATGCTGGATCAGTAGAAGTTCGCCTCAATTCCACTGTTCAAGGGGTAACAATTGAACCAGATACCCAAATCTCACCCACTTGATCGGGTTGGCAAGGCGTGAGGTTCTCTGGATGAACGATTACTACCTCTAAGTCGGGAACTGGTTGACCGTTGCTGACAAATACTTGTGCTGCGGAGCTTTCCTCTAGTTTGATCTGACCCACTGTCAGGGCTGATTTATTCACAGATCGCACCACAGGAGCGGCTGATTTATTAGTGCCAGACACAATAAGCGTGCTTTCAGCCATGCCATAGCAAGGATTAAAAGACTCCGGTCGAAAACCACATTGAGCAAAGGCAGTGGCAAATTTTGTCAATGTATGAAGGCGAACTGGTTCTGCACCATTGAAAGCGATCGACCAACTGCTGAGATCTAGCTCTGATTTTTGAGCCTCACTCACTTTCTGAACACAGAGATCGTAGGCGAAGTTAGGTCCTCCACTTGTGGTTGCCCCATATTTGGAAATAACCTTTAACCAGCGTACTGGACTCTGTAAAAAAGCTACTGGCGGCATGAAAACACAGGGAATACCCAAGTAAATTGGTTGTAGAAGATTGCTGATCAGCCCCATGTCATGAAATAGTGGTAGCCAGCCTGCATAAACTGTTTGAGAACTATGTTCAAAAGCTTTTTCAATCAATTTCTCGTTGTGCAAAATATTACCATGACTGATCATCACACCTTTTGGACGACTAGTCGAACCTGATGTGTACTGCAAAAGGGCTAAAGTCTCACTGGTAACTTCTGTGATGAGAGAACTTTCTGTCCATTGCTCAGTATCGGTGGCTGCCCAAAGCACTGCCTCAATCTCTGGAGGATAAGTAAATTTCCGGTTACGTTCCGCCAAAATTTGGCTATCGGTGAGGACAATGCTGGCCTTAGCATCCATGCAAATAGCTTGGAGTCTGGGCAAGTGGCGTTTAGATTGGGGAGTATAAGTGGGTACTGCAATCACCCCAGCATACAAGCACCCTAAAAAGGCCGCGATGAATTCCAAGCTTGACGGGTAGAGCAGCAAAGCTCTATCTCCAGGTTGTATCCCATGCAGTTGCAAGCAGCCGGCAATGCGTTGAGCGCGGCTAGCGAGTTCTGCATAGGTTATTTGTGCCGACTCCGTTTCACCATTTTCAAGAAAGGTGAAAGCTACTTGCTGAGGTTGAGATAGTACTCGGTATTCCAGTACGTCTAAGAAAGTACTAGTCTGACTTTTGTAATCTATTAACAGATTTGTATTCATAATTAAGCACAAAAAAACCAAACTATAGCAGTCCTAAATGTTTCGTGAGAACGAATGAATGCTGTAATGTTTGTAAAAAAATGATAAAGGTATAAAACAGTTACAGATTTTATTAGCTATGATTATTCTACTCTTTGTCCTTAGTACTTTTTAATGAAATTAATTCACTTTTAAGTTTTTCAATATATAGCCGAAGTTGGCCCTCCAACTCCATTACGGCTAGCAAATTCCCAAGTCCCTGTAATATTTTTAGTAGATTCTGAAACTGAAAGAGTTTGTGAAAAAGCTAATTTTGGTGACAGAACTATGCATCCCAAAATTGCGCTTAGTATGGAAACAGTTTTTTTCTGAAATTTTTAATCATTGTGATCCTTGTGTTACGCGTATCGTCCGCTTGAGTTTTTTCCTCTACTGTGTCATCAACTCAAAAACCAAAATTTTCGCAGCAACTTCAAATTATTACAAAACTTCATTATTGAGTGAGCCTCGGCTTTGCAAGGAAGTTGTCTTGCACTAGTGCTGGAATAATGGCCTGCGGGATCAAATTGTCATTAAGAAAGGGGTATTAGTACCATTGGAACAGAAAACCGGGTTAAGTATTATTACATTAATAATACAAATCTATTTCAACGCTGAAACCTGGTTTTCTCGTTAAGCAACTACTTGGTAACTTGAAACATCAGTTACTACAACCTTCAATAAAAACCTTACAGGATAAGACTTTTAAGCTTAACCTGGTTTTCTGTTACGATGATACTTGTACCCCAGAATTGAGCAGCTTCACAAACTGCTCGTGAATTCCCGACTGCACACGCTTGTGGCGGGGGTCAGTTTCCGGATAACCGCCTGTGATAATGTATTCAGAGACTTCTTCTAAAACCTTGGCAGGTTTTTGCTCATGGAAATAAATGACTGGAGCAATATTACGGGTGACATCAGCAGCAAAAATTTCCTTAATTAGCATGGCATCACCTCTCTAAGAGTTGCAGTAATAAAGTGAGCCAGTGTGGTCTTGGGGGTTTCCCCCATGAACAACTGGCGAACCCGAAGGGTCAGTCATGAGTAAATTCGAGGTCGATAGTCCCGGTCAGAAGGCAGTTCGTCCATAAAAGACAGAGCGTTCAAATCCCTTCGCTCCCCTGGATAAAGGAGAACAACAGGCAAGTTGCTTGTCTTACCATCGATTACTACCAAACCAACGTTCTTCAAAAGCAACAACTGCCCGTTGTTCTCTAGGTATATCTATCCTGAAGTGTTCCCAGTAGGCGCGGCTTTCTTCTAGCGCTAAAGATGTACGTAGCAATCTGGTATGGAATTGAATGACTTCTTTGCCATGAAACAACATAGATTGGGCTGCTACTGGATGGAGGAGTTGCCGCTGAATTACTTTAGTAGCCATCGAATTTAGCGCTCCTCCAAACGGTAAAAAGGCATGGGGTAGCTCTCTACAATTGGCAAAAGTGCAAATGCTAGCTTCCTAGCACATTCGTCTAATGCCTTGAGCATTTCACCAAAAATTTCCCGTCCACTAGGAACCACTTTAAAATCCACCTTTTGGTGCGGAATACAGATGGCTTCCTCGAAGTCAGCCGCAGAAAAAGGCTGATAGATATCCAGAGATAAAGGTAAAACATCTACCGGTTTGACCCCGCTCTGCTTGTGGAAAGCCAGTCGTTCTGTCAACTGCTCATCAACGGTAAACCCCCAAAAAAACAGTGTTCTTACAGCATCAGGCTTCGCCATATCTAAGCGCTTACGCCGATCTTGCTGGATTGCTGCCTGTCGTACCGCTTGTAAGGATGCCCACTGATGCGTCTTGGGAAAGAGCCGCCCAAATAAGTCACCACCACCATTTTCATCAATTAAGTCTGTACGCCACCAATCGAGACGCTTAGGGTCACAAACTCCTTCTCCAGCCCAAGCGACTATTATTTGAAGTGCCAAAATATTGTCTAATGTATCTTTAGTAACCTTATTAGCTAGCATTAGAATTATAAAAGTTTAAAATTTTACTGTTTTACTTGAAACTATTTAGACATAAGCTTCTTCAGCCACTTTGACAACATTACTTGTTGCAAGTGTTGATATTAAAGTCAAAATAGTGTTAAATTTCTGAAAACTTTCAATTTATTAATAAGTAATATCCACTAAAATATTCAATACACATTAACTTGAAGCGTCTAAAATGCCCTGCGTAGTAATGCGGAATAAAATCAATGTGAATTATTGTTATTTTTAGGACTTACGCATTGTACATAAGTACTACACGCAATTTGGCTATTTCAGCCGTGTTTAGCACTCAGCGATGTCTACGACGGGCTACGCCTACGCAAATATGGGAATAAATCGGGGTTATGCAAAGCGCCTGAAACGACCAAAAATCGTAACCCATACTATGGCCAATTTGTACAGTGTGTAA
>NZ_JAIVFR010000284.1 GCF_020829685.1 Nostoc sp. CHAB 5715
CGAGTCAAGGTACGACGGATTTCTTCTGATGAGAGAATTTTGGAAGGACGTTATGCAGATGCTTTGGCAATTGTAGATGAATTAGAAGGCATGAGCAAACAAGCTATTCTGCGAAATATCCAAGCTTATTTAAACATTCTGTTGATTCATTTGATTAAGAACCAAGTAGAACAACGATTAACTGGTTCATGGGCAAATTCTATTCGTAATTCAATCCGAGAAATTAAAAAGCTGAATATCAAAGATAATAAAACATCTTACTACATTAATTTAGGTGAATGGGGAAATTTGATGGAAGAGGAAGTTATTGAAGATGCGATCGCTGATGCTAGCGAGGAAGTGATGAATGGCAAATTTACTCGCTCTCAGTTGTCTGCAATGCTAGATAAAAACCAGCTTTTGACTACAGCTACTAGTTTACTGGCTTTAACATATACTTATTCGCCAAAGGAATTACCAGCGATTATGGATGATTATCTCAGTCAGTTAGCTGGTAGTGAAGATTGGATAAATCGGGAAAAATAAATATCCGCTATTTGTTCGGCAATGATACCAAGTGTTAAATTCAAATTAGCACCATCAACTCTTGAAGGAAATACAAATGACAGCAGATACTACTGTAAAATATCAAGTCCTCAAGGCAGTAGAGGAAATGCCCCAGGACGTTACTTTTGACGAAGTGATGGAACGTCTTTATTTCCTGTACAAAGTTGATCGAGGTTTAAAGGAAGTTGAGACTGGTAATACTATGCCACATGCAGAAGCCAAAAAGCAGATTAAGACATGGCAGAAGTAATCTGGACGAGTCAAGCCTTAACTGATTTAGAAGCAATTGGTGATTTTATTGCACGGGATGCACCAAGTTTTGCCCAGGTATTTGTAGACAGGGTATTTCAATCTGTAGAACGTCTACAACAGTTTCCGCTATCAGGGCGTGTAGTCCCAGAAATCGCTCAAGAGGATTAGGACTTACGCAAAAATTGCTAAAAAGCTTAATTTATCGAACCGCCAAGACGCCAAGAGCGCCGAGAATTCGTAGAGTGTGCGTAAGTCCTAAGGATATTCGAGAGATTATCTTCGGTAGTTACCGAATAGTATATTTAGTCAGCAATGAGCAGGTAAATATCTTAACCGTGTTTCATTCTTCAAGGCAACTTAAGCTTTAATTAATGCTTATGTTTTGATAGCGATCGCTATTTCTATAGAGGCGAAAACTGAGGTAGCAAAGAAAGCCAAGATTACGGTAAACTGATTGATAAATTGTAGTATTTTTTGTCGTAGTACTGTACGTGTAACGAAGAATAAAAGTTTTCGCCAATTGTAAGGTAGAGATAATGAAAGAAATAACACGCCGCAAATTTATCGCAACAGCCACCGTGGCGACAGGTTTTGCCCTGGCAGTACAACCCATTTCTGCCGAAGTCATCACCACCGATGCCAAGGGGTTGGTAGCTGGTGCGGTGAAAATTCCTGTTAAAGATGGCGAAATTCCTGCCTATAGAGCAGCACCTGCTACTGGTAACAATTTCCCAATTGTTTTGGTAATTCAGGAAATATTTGGTGTACACGAGCATATTCAGGATATCACTCGTCGCTTTGCTCAGTTGGGGTATTTAGCGATCGCACCCGAATTATTCATCCGTCAAGGCGATGTCACTAAGTTAAGCAGTATAGACGAAATTCGCCCAATTGTCGCCAAAGTGCCAGATGCCCAAGTTTTATCCGATCTTGATGCCACGGTAAACTGGGCGGTGAAATCAGCTAAAGGTAATGCCGATAAATTGGGGATTACAGGTTTCTGTTGGGGCGGCCGCATTACCTGGTTATACGCGGCGCACAATCCCAAGGTGAAGGCTGGTGTGGCTTGGTATGGACGACTTGTGGGCGATGCTACCGAACTTCAACCCAAGTATCCCGTCGATATTGCATCAAAACTAACAGTCCCCGTTCTCGGACTCTATGGTGGGAAGGATACGGGTATTCCCCTTAATACAGTAGAGCAGATGCGCGATCGCTTAAAGGAAAGCAGCAGCAAATCTGAAATCATTGTCTACCCCGATGCACCGCACGCTTTTTTTGCCGATTATCGCCCCTCCTACCGCGAGAAAGATGCTAAGGACGGTTGGAAACGTCTTTTGGCATGGTTTAAGGAGAATGGCGTGTAAGTCTGCCGAACATAGAAAAGCCTCCCATACCGGGAGGCTCAAAGGTTAGGGCGATCGCTATATCTGCCATGATTTTTAGCAACCGTGAGTGAATTTTATCTTACTTTCTAGTTTTGAGTCAGCAGGAGCAATCATCCACTGGCTACTGTCATAGGGTAATTCAATTTTTAGAGTATTTCGTTGAGTTAATTTTTGATTTAGTTCTGGGTGTGATGAACTAGAAAATTTTCCTGTTAATATCAGAGTTTGGCGACCATCTCCCAGCAGTCTTTTGATACCATTAATGTTATTAAGAAAGAGTTTATTCGGCTCTTGACCGTTATAGGTAAAACCAATTTCTTTGCTGGGTTCTCGGAGACCTTCACTACCTGTCACAACATGGCGATTAGTCACAATCCAGGCGCGATCGCTTTCCCGTTTCACCACCCATCCTGTACCGATGCTATTCCCCTCCCGGATTTGAGCCACCACTTTGACTACAGACCGCTTTAGCAACGATGATTTATCAGTTGGAGTGGGCAACTTTTCTTTAACCACAAGCTGAGTTTTCGGCTGCAACGCCAACAAGCGTTCAGCCTCATCCAGGTTGTTTTGAGCAAAGACATACTTTGGATCTAAGGCGATAGAGCGTTTGTACTCTGCAATAGCCTCTTCTAACTTGCCTTTTTCCTCTAGCGCCAGACCCAGATTATTATGGGCTAAAGTATGGGCACTGGCTGGTGTTGCAGAAATATCTGGTAGCTTTAGTGCTTGACGATATGCCGCGATCGCCTCATCCAGTTTCTTCTGCTCACTCAACACATTGCCCAGACCGATGTAACCACCAGCATGTTTGGGGTCGAGTTGGATGGCTTTGCGATATTGGGCGATCGCCTCATCCAGTTTCCCTTGGTTTTTCAGCGCAATGCCCAGATTGTAGTAAGCATCAGCATCTTTGGGGTCGAGTTGGATGGCTTTGCGATATTGGGCGATCGCCTCATCCAGTTTCCCTTGGTTTTTCAGCGCAATGCCCAGATTGTTGTAAGCAATAGCATCTTTGGGGTCGACTACCTGGTAAAAATCGTAAACAGCCCAAACAAAATTTATTCTCTAGCTTACGTATATTTTTACTGGAAATTATCTTGAAGAAGAATTCAGAAGTCAGAATTCAGGAGCGGAGCCGGAGACGCTCCGCCTCCGGTCAGAATTAAGACGCTGGCGGACTCGCTAACGCTTCGCTATCAGGTAGGGATTCGACCGCTACCTGATTGAAGACTACCAAAATCTTCTCTTTCAGAGACGCTGCGCGAACGATTTTGGTGGGGTTCATACGTGTCAACTTAAGGTAAAAGTCATGTCCCGCAAGGAACTGAAGTTCCTTGGCTTTTAGCAAAAGTCATCTCTTGATGACTAAATAATCCGAAAAATTTTTAGTCTACTTCAGTAGACTTTAGCTATTAGCCCCGAAATTCATTTCTGGGCGGGCGTGGAAGCCAACAGTTAAGCCATTTCTAGCTTACAGCTATTTTCAGGTAAATAGACCACGCGGTAGGGGCACAGCAATGCTGTGCCCTTACGACAGATGTGGTTCAAATACATGAAAACTGCTGTAAGTTGACACCAATGAGCAAAGTTTAGCCCTTACGACAGATGTGGTTCAAATACATGAAAACTGCTGTAAAGCCGTAATGTACTCTATTTTATCTGTCAAAATTCAAACGTTTGCAACAATTACTCTTCCATATATCAAAAACGCCTAAGCATTTCTTGCAAATGTTGAATACTTTGCAACAATTACTCTTCCATATATCAAAAACGCTTAAGCATTTCTTGCAAATGTAGAAGCAGTTGCAGCAAATGTTGAATACTTTGCAACAATTACTCTTCCATATATAAGAAAGGCTTAAGTATTTCTTGCAAATGTATAATCAGTTGCAACAAACGCTTAATGCTTTGCAACAATTACTCTTCCATATATAAGAAAGGCTTAAGTATTTCTTGCAAATGTATAATCAGTTGTAGCAAACGCTTAATGCTTTGCAACAATTACTCTTTCATGTATAAGAAAGGCTTAAGTAATTGCAACAATTGTTGTAATGAACTTATGAATTCATTGAATTCAAGTATATACAAAAAAGCCTCCCATCGCGGGAGGCTTAAAATTTAGCGGAGAAAACTTGTTAAACTACTGGGTAGCTACAGCAATCACTCCTCCTAATGCAGAGAAAACTGCGGAGACGGTTGCTGTGGCAAATAGCCACCAAGCTGCTGAAGCTGCGGCTTTGCGGGTTTCTTCCGCTTGTCGCTGTGCTTGATGCTTCACCTGTTCTAGGCGGCGTTGGGCTTCATGCTGTATGCGTTCTGCACGTTGCAATACTGTGTTGCGGGCCCGTTCAATTTGGTCAATGATCCGGTTGGCATCTTCCTCAGAGATGTCCTCACGAGAACTCATTATTGCCACCAGGGTATCACGGTCAAAAGAAGATAGGCGATCGCGCAGGGCATCAAACCCCGCTTGGGGATCGTCAAAAAATGTGCGAACATCGCGCTTGATATTATCATAGTTAAGTTCCGGGCGATCCAGTGAGTTTAGATAGTTACGAATGCGGCCGAAAACCCCGTCAATCGCATCTTGAATGCCTCGTTGGATATTCCGCACTTGTTCGACAAATTGATCCCTCACGGATACAATGTTATCGGCAATCCGCGCCGCTTCTTCGTCGGAAATATCTTCCCGAATTTTCAGCAGGGCGATGACGGTAGAACGGTCAAAATGGGAAAGGCGATCGCTAAAAGTTTCTACCCCAACTCGCGGATCGTGCAACAGTAGTTGCAAGTCGCGTTTAATACCTTCAGGATTAAGTTCTTCCTTACCAGTTTGGCGCAGATACTCTTCCAGATAAGCTTTGAATGTTTCCGCTCTTTGCTGTGTGCGGGTAGCTAGGCGACGAGGCGCACGGACAAAGTTGCGAATCGAAGTTTGCGTGGAATCAATGATTTCATTGACTTGTTCTTCACTCAAGTCTTTACGTTGACTGAGTAACTTCACCAGTGTATCCCGGTCTACCTGCGACAACCGACGGCGCAGTGCTACGGCTCCCTCCTGGGGATTTTCAAACAATCTGGTAAAATCTCGCCCGATACCTTCTGGGTTCAATTCTTGTTTACCAGTATTCCGCAGATAATCTGCGATCGTGGTAGTAACAGAGTCGTATTGCTCTTTGGCTTTATCGACTACAGCTTGGGGTGTCTGGCGAATACTATGCCACGACTCTTCAGCAGCATTGATGATTTGATTAACTTGATCTTCACTCAAATCTTGCCGTTGACTCAACAATTGCACTAAGGTATCGCGGTCAAAGCGAGACAACCGCGCCCGAATTGAGCTAATTCCAGCTTGGGGATCTTCTAGTAATCTTTTGAACTCTGCGCGGATGGCATCAGGATTCAGTTCTGATTTTCCTGTATTACGCAGATATGATTCTACATTCAGCCACAGGGTTTCTGCTTGATATTGCGCCTGTTCTGCTAGCCCTTTAGATTCTACCAAAACGCGATCGCGTTGTTTTTCCAACTCGTCGAGAATGCTATCTACTTCATATAGCTGGACATCATTACGTTGCAGCAATATCGACCGCATTTCCTGACGCTCAAGGTGGGCTAGTCGTAACGTCAGAGCTTCATAATCTGCATCTGGGTCTTGCAACAGTGGTTTGAAATTCTGCTCAATGCCATGAACTGTCAAATCTGCTTTCGGGGTAACCAGCAGATAACTTTCCACTGAGCGTTGCAAGTCTTGGACTATCTCTCTTTCTTCAATACCGGTGACTATCACTAGCACATCTTTGCGGACAGCTTCTAACTGATCTGCAATGCGCTGAATTTGGGCTTGGGTAAGCAGTCCGCGTTGTTGCAAGATATTGACGAAATCGTTGCGGGATAGTCGTTCTAGTTCCCTGCGGACTATTCCCGGGTCAGCTGCTGGGTCGTAGATGACATCACGAAATTCCTGGGCAATTCTTTCTTGGCTTAGTTGCCAAGCATAAGTATTATGCAGGTAGTTTTCGACATCAGCCCGAATTGGGCTATAGGGTTCTGATGGTGTTGGCAAGCCTAGCTTATCTGCTTGTTGGGTGACTTTATCTTTGGCGGTGGTGAGACTACGCAAGATTTTTTCCACATCCAAATCAGGCAAATCTGTGCGTCCCAACACAATACCAGTTAAGGCGGATAGTCCTTGCTGAAGTGTACTTTGAATTGGCCCAGGGGTTGCCTTTTGATCAGCTTCTTTAGAGCCACGGGTTTCTGCTACTAATCGATCCAGTTTGGCATTGAGTTCATCTGTCTTGCTTTGTCCTGGTGGAAGTGATTTCAGATAATCCATTAACTCACCCAGCCGGTCTTGGGTGGGTGGTTGCTGACTCACTACTTGCTGCCAAACTTTATACAAGGTATCAGCAATGCGGCTAACGTCTTTTTTGGAAAGGTCGGTGCGACTGCTGACTAACTCGATAAACTTCTGGCGGTCGATGTTGCGAATATCTGGAGTCCCCGCGATCGCTTTTAATTGCGGATCGTTGAGTAAATTTTCAAAGTCACTCCGAATCTTTGACAAATCTAGCTCTGGAGGACGCAGCTTGTCTAAGTAATCTTCTATATTTTCCCGGATACTTCCAGGGTCGATGGCGCTTCCTAGTTCCCGGCGGACAGCGGCGGCGGCGGCTTCAGCTGTCGCTACAACTTGGTTATTGATAGCCTTTGCGCCCAGTGCGGCGGTGGCTGTGCCCATAATCGCCTGAAAACCGGAAGTTGCCGTATTGACAACTGAGCCAATTAAGGAACCCACGGTGGTGGAACTTACCCAGACGAGGAGCAAAAAGTAAGCGCCCCAAATCACCAAACCGAGAATCGCCCCCAATCCTGGGTCTAAGATTTCCTGGCTCAATTTAACCGCGAGAAAAGAAGCGATTAATAAGGCGATCGTCACAGTGACTAATGTCCAAATCCCTACTGCTGTGCCAATTTTGCGAATGTTACCGCCCAAACTTCCGGCTTCCCCACTATCTGAATCCGAGTCAGATGAGTGCCCCAGGTAGGAAATACCGGCTGCAAGGGAAAGATTAGTTAGAACTAATTGGAAAGCAAAGGCTAAAATCACGCCGGAGATTAAAGCCACAAAAAGGTGCGGCCCGGAAGTCAGATCCGATGCCTGTGGTGGGACGTTTGGGGATTCTACTGGACCCTGTGCCAACCACAATAGTGGTTTGTAGAGTTCCAGCATGATTTCCGTACTTTGGAACATTGTATTTCCTTCTTCTAAGGTTTAAATTTGGGGAATTAAGATTTTCTTGAGAAGCAACTCTTAGTATTTATGTTTGTACGTATGGCAATACCTAACTCATTAGCTCAGAATCCTGGAATTTGGCTATTCAAAGCATCTCTCTAAAGATTGAAAAGTGTATCCAGCGAAAGATATAACTTTTATTATCCTTCGGTGAGAGTTTTAATCAAATTACCACCTAATCTTAATTATGTATAGCTAATTTTTACTTTTTAATTGTTTATTTGTAGCGATTGATTCTATTTGAATTATAGTTATCTTGTAAGTTCT
>NZ_JAIVFR010000285.1 GCF_020829685.1 Nostoc sp. CHAB 5715
TAAGATGCTTCCGAAAAAGCCACACAAGGTTTTATTATCTCAAATTTTTGATAGAATATCCTCGCTGGGGCGTATTCACGCTCCTAAGCCTTCTGTCACCACTTCATAATTGGCGAAGGTATTGTAACTAAAAGGAAGGATATACCAAGGAATAATAATCTCAATACTGGATTTTTATTATTAGTTTTAATTCGACAAATATTTTTCAGACGATAGCTAGTTTCAATTCCAAATCTTTTTCGATAATCTTGATAAATGTACTCTAAAGTTGTGTTGATCTTATAGGTAACATAGGCAAAGTATTGAACTCCATACTTATTAACCTTCCCCTTTCTATATTTACAGATAATCCATAAATCAAAGGTGACTGAATCATCTTTACTCCTTGTGATTGTATAATTGGAATAATTATGAAAGAGACTTTATCTCATGACGTTGATGTTCAGTTTGATAATGGCAATATAGAAACTGTGAATTTGCTGAATCTTTTTTATGAAAGTCTTTTTGGTAGTTAAATTCTTTATGATCCAGCCTCATAAGATGGTTCTGGAAGTGGATCACCTACAGCTTCATAAGCAATAATTAGAGACTCTAAGGCTTCAATTCCATTTGCCACAGCCAACTCGTAAGTATCCCCATGAGTCCGCCAGCGTTGTCCTGGAAAATCAGGGAATCCTACTAAGAAGCAATCATCTTCCTCAGACCACTGAATTACCATTTGGTACTTGAATTTATTCATGTTGACGAAGCATTTGCTTCAGATCCCTAACTTTCTTTGGCATTAATTTTCTCAACAGATGCGATCGCCACAGTAATAAACAATGTGTCAAAGTTTCTTGCTATCTATCCAAAAAAATCGAAGATTCAATTTTTTTATGCCTTGACTTGTTTTAACTCAGGTAATATCCGGGGTGAAATAGTTGCCTGAATTTCTTCACCCATTTTTTCTTCAGCTAGTCTAAGCTCATAATTTTTTTGTAAATTCATCCACAACTGGGCACCAGTACCAAACCATTGCCCTAACCGTAATGCCGTGTCAGCAGTAATTGCCCGTTCACCATTAATTATTTCAGTAATGCGATTTGTTGGGACATGAAGGATACGTGCTAACTCACTTGCGCTCATCTGCAATTCATGAAGCTCATCAGCAAGAATTTTTCCAGGATGGATAGGTGGCCGTGCCATGTTATTCTCCTTTAAGTTAGTAATGGGAGATATTATGCGTTACGTAACTCATAATGGAATCGATCTACAATAGCACAATTAATATCCGCATAAGGACTTCCAAATAAACAAATAATTAATCGTTTTGGTAAGCAGGGGAAGAAGAAATCAGATAGTCGTATTGGATACAGGAATTGAGTAATTTAATTTTTGGAAGTTCCATAGCATACTAACAGGGGCGACATTACCAAGTTGGGTCGCTAAACAAATTAATCGTCAATTCCTCGCGTGGTGGTACTGCTGTGATACAAGCACGGATGATCTCTCCATCCTCTAATTCCACAGTGCAAGCGTGACAAGACCCCATCAGACAACCGGTGGGAATAAATACCCCAGCCCGGTCTGCTACATCTAATAGGGCTTCTCCCACTTCGGCATCTACTGTGACATCATCTGGTAAAAAGCGGACACGAACAATCATTAGTCATTGGTCATTGGTCATTGGTCATTGGTCATTGGTCATTGGTCATTGGTCATTAGTCATTGGTCATTAGCAAATGACTAATGATACTGTGAGCGAAAAACAATACCTTCGCAATTTACGAGGGTGAGTTGATATCTCAGGTCCTTTTCTCCGATGCTTGGCAAAAACAATAAGTCATAAAAATTACTTCAAGGTTGACCGCAAGGTTTTTTTAACGGATTGCCCACAGGATAAAGGGTTTGAGAGTTCAAGCTACAAAGTCAAGCTCAACGCTTATGTATGGGTTGTTTTGCCAGTTTTGCCCAAATTTTTGTAGCCTCTTATTTTGGCAAAGGTATTGAAAAAATGTGTGATTTTTATGCACTTAGTTTAAGACAAAAATGGAGTTAAGTCTAAATGGCTTTCTACTTCAGTGGCTAGGGAGTCTAAAATCTGCTCTCGCTGTTCTCGGTAGTTGGCAACTCCGGTGGGTAAAGATTTTAAACCGCGCTGTTGACGGAGGCGATTTAACCAAGCGCGTCGCCAAGGGCCGTTGTCAAAAAGCCCGTGGAGGTAACTTCCCCAGACTGATTGACAACTATCCACTAATCCTAAATTAATATCGTCAAATAGGGCATGGTACGATTGAGGGTCTACACCTTGCTGTTCGATGCGCGATCGCCCTTGGTGAATTTCAAAGCCATTTACTGGCAAGCCTGGTTGCGGATAATTTGAGCTAACTTGGCGCTGGCGGGCGATTTTTTGTCCGGTAATTACAGTTCTGATTGGTAAAAGATTTAACCCCTGATACCTGCCTGCTTGTCCCTCTATCCCTTCTGGATCAGCGATGATTTGACCGAGCATTTGATACCCACCGCAGATACCTAAAACCGTTCCCCCAGAAGCAGCATAGTGTTGGATAGCTTCTGCCATACCGCTTTTTTGCAGCAGTAGCAAATCGGCAATTGTGGTTTTTGTACCTGGAATAATTACGGCATCAGGATGTCCCAAATCTTGCTTTGGACTTAGATATTTTACTGAGACAGTGCTTTCTGATTCTAGTGGGTCAAAGTCGGTAAAATTGGCAATTCTGGGTAAGCGGATGACAGCTATGTTGAGGTCAGCTTGGGCTTTATGAGATTCACGTTCTAGCAAATCAAGGGAGTCTTCTGCTGGCAACACTTGTTGTAAGTAGGGTATAACACCGATAACGGGGATACCTGTACGTTCTTCTAACCATTTTATCCCCGGTTCTAGGAGCGATCGCTGTCCTCGAAACTTATTAATTACTACACCTTGAATTAAGGCGCGTTCATCTGGTTCTAATAACTCTAAGGTTCCCACTACATGGGCAAAAGCACCACCCCGGTCAATGTCAACCACTAACATCGTTGGCGCATTTAAATGTTTTGCCACCCGCATATTAGTTAAGTCACGGTGCTTGAGGTTAATCTCTGCTGGACTACCGGCACCTTCACAAACCACCATGTCAAATTCTGTTCCTAAATGCTGTAGCGATTCTTCAATTGTCCGCCACCCCAGTTCAAAATATTGCTCGTAGTAATCTGAGGCACTTACTTTACCAACAGACCTGCCTTTAATAATTACTTGGGAAGTCATATCCCCTTGAGGTTTGAGTAAAATAGGGTTCATTTCTACCCAAGGCACGACTCCTGACGCCCAAGCTTGCACTGCTTGGGCATAGCCAATTTCTCCACCATTGGCAGTGACATAAGCATTTAAAGCCATATTTTGACCTTTAAAGGGAGCCACTCGCCAGCCACGCCGCGACAGAATGCGACAAATAGCTGTAGTTAAAAGTGATTTCCCTGCATGAGATGTTGTCCCCACCACCATAATTGATTTCATAGTTGTTATTCGTTAGTTTTTCAGGATACAGGGTGAATTTTTAGGAGCGAACAAGAGGCGATCAAGGGGAGATGAGGGAGATGAGGGAGATGAGGGAGATGACGGAGATGAGGGAGATGAGGGAGCAGGGGAGGCAGGGGGAGCAGGGGAAGCAGGCGAAGAAAAACTATTGATTATTGACCAATTCCCAATGCCCCATGCCCCATGCCCCATGCCCCATGCCCCATGCCCCATGCCC
Source organism: Nostoc sp. CHAB 5715 (assembly GCF_020829685.1). GTDB lineage: Bacteria > Cyanobacteriota > Cyanobacteriia > Cyanobacteriales > Nostocaceae > Nostoc. The sequence continues at coordinate 3,735 of NZ_JAIVFR010000285.1, forward strand.
CATGCCCCATGCCCCATGCCCTATGCCCAGCATCACAAATTTCAATTAGATAATTATGGTAAAGACTTCATGAATAGATGTGACGTTTCCGTATATATTGTTCCCTTTGATTCCCTAATCCTAACTTTTTGGTTTTTTATTCTAAAAAGGTATCCGCAACCAACGAATCACAGCATCGGATAAACGATCGCGCCATGAAGGTGTCCGCCAATTTTTTCCCTGATATTGTTCTACCAACTGGCGACCCAAGGGAGTGAGGCGAAAACTATCTGTAATCCCCTGACCATCGACTTCGCGGCGCAATACACCCACTTGGATCAGCCAGCCCAAGGCGTTGTCACAGGCTAATTCTGATAAAGGGCGTTTAGTATAGCCCTGTTTGAGGCCATTTTCTAGTGCGATCGCAGTTAATGACACACTCTGGTGTCCCATGACTTCAAATAAAGATAAATTGAAGGGCGAACACACTAGCGATCGCTCGGCTCTCTCTACTGTGCTTTGAGGATAGACAAAAATATTTGGGTTTTGGGAATCAACAACAGGCATTGTGTATGGGTAGTAATTTTTCTTTTGATAAATATTAATGTAAAAATATATTTTTTCTTGTAGCAACTACCTCATTTAAGCAAAAATTGGTTACTAAAGTATAGTTATGCTATTTTTTAGTAATTATATTTAATGATTATAAATTAATGTAAAATTTCAAGTGCATCAACAATCTGAAACAGGAAAGGTTAATTATGCCTCTAGCAGTTGGTACGGATGCACCTGCATTTACCGCCAAAGATACAAACGGCAACACAGTTTCGTTATCTGATTTGAGGGGAAAGACGGTTGTTTTGTATTTTTACCCCAAAGATGACACGCCAGGTTGCACCAAACAAGCCTGTAGTTTTCGGGATGCCCAGGCTCAATATCAAGGTAAAGATATTGTAATTTTGGGAGTCAGTGCTGATGATGAAGTCTCTCATCAGGCATTCACCCAAAAATATGATTTGAATTTTCCCTTACTGGCTGACACCGACAAATCCCTCATCAAAGCTTTCGATGTGGATGGCGGCGGTTATGCCAAGCGCGTCACCTACGTAATTGACCCCAACGGCAAAATTACCCATGTTGACACGAGTGTAAATACCACTACCCATGCTAGCGATGTTTTAGCTGCACTTGGGCTGTAGTTTTTTACCTGAATCCTTACGGATTTTTTAAACAGTCTCAGCCCCAAGCCTAATAGTCTGTCAAGTTTAAATTGATGGGTCAACAAGTTCGTAGTGAGTTAGCGCGGTCTTCTCCCAAAGGGAGACGCCAAAGGCGATAGCGCAGCGTTAGCGAGTCTGCGAGCGTCTGGGGGTTTCCCCCATCAGCGACTAACTTTCCCGTTGGGTAAAGACTTTAGTCCTCATTTTCTAAGCACTGAAGTGCTTACTACAAACCCTCAAAATTAGCTTAGACATTGCACTACAGGCTTGGGGTTCTTTGTTTGAATTCAGTTACCTGATTGTGGTGTAACCGATGGCGGCGTAGCTGATGGTAGTGTAAACAATGGCAAACTGCGGGTTGGTTGCTGTTGTTGACCTTGAATTAGTTTTTGTTGCCTTGCTTTAAAGGCTGCTGCGGCTGAGTCTAGTTGTTGGTTCTGTTGGTCAGAATTCCAGTTGAGAGTCCCAAAATTCGCCCGATGAATCAGGTCAAACATGTTGAAGTTGTCTGAGTTCGTGCGGGAGAAGGGATCGGTATTTTGGTCTGTTGTACTATTACTGGGAAAAGAATCTGCTGGGCTGCTGATTTGAGCCGAACTTGGTTGAGCCATGATCAAGGAAGCAAAGCTAATTCCTGCCACGGTAGCGACAATGAGTCTAGGAATTTGTAAAAATGATTTTTTCATGGATTTTGACCCTAAAATTGCTCTATTTTATCTCTTTAAGTGAGAGTTCGCCGTAGTTGGGGTTGAATACTCAGTAACGCGACAACGGCAAAGCCAAATAGTACCAGCAACGCTCCCCCGAAGGTAACATCACCCCAAGGAGCTTGCATTACTACGCTACCTAGTTCCCAACTACTGTGGAGATAGAGATAGCGAATGGGTTCGATCGCATAGCTGAGAGGATTCAGGGTAGCCACAACCTGCAACCACTGAGGCATGAAGGATAGAGGAGCTAAAGCTGTACTCGCAAACAATAATGGTAGGTTGGTGACGAAAATCACTGCAATCAATTCAATGTGTCCGGGTAGAGCGAAAGCTAAACCAAGGGAGATGGCTGTCACACCCAAAGCTAAGAGGAAGACAATTAGAGCGATCGCACATAAGCCCGTTGCATCCGGTAGTCCAGCGCCAATAAAGGCTGCTGCTGCAACAATCACGGCTGCTTGCAGCAAACTTTGGCTGATGATAAAGATTGCTGAAGCAAAGACAATGGAAAACCGTGATGCTAACGGTGCTACCAGCAAACGATTCAAAAAGCCGAACTCGCGGTCAAACATTACGGGCAAACCAGCATTCAGCGCCCCAGCAAAGGCTGTAAACACGATTACTCCAGCAGCCAAAAATTGTCCGTAATTTGCCGTACTGCCGAACAATCCCTTGGGTGCATTTTGAAATAAAGCACCAAATAGCACCAACCACATCACTGGCTGAATAATTCCGGCAATCAATGTGGAGGGACGGCGTTGCAATTCAATAAACAAGCGACGAGTTAAAGCCAACGTCTCTTGTACCAATTCACCGAAAAAGTTAGGTGCAGCATTAGCATCTGCTTGTGGCGATGCTAACGGCTGCCAATTGATATCAGATTTAGGAGTAACGCTCATAAATAATTGGGGAGTGGGGAATCGGGAATTGGGGATTGGGGAGTGGGGAGTGGGGAGTGGGGAATCGGGAATTGGGGATTGGGGATTGGGAATTGGGAATTGGTAAATATCTCCATGCCCTATGCCCTATGCCCCCTGCCCCATTCCCTATCTCATATTCTGCTTTTTCTCAACCTTGGGATCGCGAGTGGCAACGGCTGCTAGTTCTGCATCCATCAGTGTGCGTCCTGTAGCGGCGAGGTAAACATCATCGAGGCTGGGGCGAGATTGGGCTATGCCAAATATGGGCAAGCCAGCAGTATTCAGTGCTTGCTGTATGTTAATCAGAACATCGTTCTGAGGTGTCACTACCAAGTTAAGGGAATTACCTTGAGCGCTGTTGATGATCACTTCTTGCACAAATGGCAAAGGTTGCAAGAGGTTTTTGGCTTTTTCGGCTTCCTCAATAGACGAAAACTCGCGGATTCGCAAAGTAATGCGATCGCCCCCTACTTGATCTTTTAATTGCGAAGGTGTGCCACTGGCAATCACAACGCCGCGATCTATAATTGCCACGCGATCGGCTAAGGCGTCAATCTCTTCTAAGTAATGGCTGGTAATTACTACCGTTGTCCCAGAGGCGCGTAATTTACGCAGGAAATCCCATACCACAAATCTAGTTTCTATGTCAAGTCCCACAGTTGGCTCATCCAACACCAAAACATCCGGTGCATGGAGCAACCCAGCAGCCAAGTCTAGGCGCTTGCGTAAACCGCCAGAGTAGGTTCCTGTTTTTTTATTGGCGTATTCTTGCAAACCGAGTAAATCTAATACAGTCTCAATGCGCTGTTTGGCTACTGCGCCTGGGAGGTGATAAAGTGCGGCTTGCAGTTGCAGCAGTTCTCTTCCAGTCAGCACCTTACCTATAGCGACTTCCTGAGCTACGTAGCCTAGTCGTTGTCTTGCCACTCTCGGATTATCTAATACAGAGATGCCAGATACTTCGATTTTGCCAGCATCCGGTGTGGTAAGTGTACATAAAGCACGCAAGGTAGTAGTTTTACCAGCACCGTTGGGGCCAAGTAAACCAAAGATTTCTCCTGGTTCTACCTGAAATGAAACATCCTGGACGGCAACCACTGTACCGTAACGTTTTTGCAGATTTTGAATTAAAACGGCGGGAGCCATGACAGATGATCCCAAATTATACAAATCTCAATAAAGTCTAT
>NZ_JAIVFR010000286.1 GCF_020829685.1 Nostoc sp. CHAB 5715
AAAGCCCTGACCGATCTTTCTCTGCTGCATAAAACCCGTCAATTGAAAAATTGAGCCTGAAGGGGACTCCATCGCGCACATTTGCCGCAACAGTGATCAGCTTTCCGGCAGAGTTTGGAGGAATCGTCCTTACGAAAGTACTTATATCACGTAGGTTATCGGCACGCACGGCTTTAACTTTTATGGCGGAACCGATATTCTCATTCAATCGAATTGAAATGTCATTGAATTGCCTACTGGTGGTATATGTCTGTGCAAATGTGCTTGATCCGAAGGCAGGAATTATGTCTGAGAAGGTTGATCTGGCTCCTCCTGTTAGAGAAGCAGAATTGTCATCGGAAATTTCTTCCAACACAGAGTCTAATTCAGTTAAGAGTTGCTCATGCTGATTGACTTTCATCTTTTTTCTCCTTATAGAGTGTGCATTTTTCTGTATAGTTATTTGAGGAATTGTCTAACTCCATTTAAATATTCTGAGATTTAATCAATAAAATCAATGGTTAAAAAGTGATTTTATCCACATAAATCAATGACTTATGTTTTTGTTTTTTTTAATCCAAAACAATACACTTGAGTTAAGGCTTGCTTCTCCCTAACCTTCATTAAAAAGGAGGAAATTAAAGCAAGCCTTTTCCTTCATTTAAGATTATTGTTCATATAAAGGCGAAGCATATTTCGCCCCGACAAACTAGGAACAGTTTGTAAAGCCTAACTTCTGACCATTCATCCGATAATTGTGAAGTTTTGTAACAAGTTGCGGAATTCATAGACTTTTGATTCCGAGAAGTAAGCAGAGGTTCGCAAAGAAGCTAAACGAACTTCCAAAGAGTGTAACTTCTACCAAGAGGAATCGTTATGGAAAATCCAGGTCTTTGCTTAACACCCTTTCAGCGCAGATACCTACTGAAAAGCTTAGAAACCGACTTACGTCCAGAATACCGCCGTCGCATTGAAATCATGCTGCTTTACGATGCAGGTGAATCTCAGGCTCAAATCTGTGAAGCTTTGGGATGTTCTCAAGAGACTGCACGCTACTGGATTACGATCGCCCAAACAGGACAAGCTCACAAATGGAGCGATCGCTTGATGGGACGGCCTAAAACTGTCAATGAGCAATACCTCGCTCGCTTGAAAGAATTGGTAAGCCATAGTCCGCGCCTTGTTGGCTATGCATTTGAACGCTGGACAGCAGAATGGTTAAGCAAGCATTTGGCAAAAGAATTGGAAATTAAGGTTAGCAGTTGTCACATTAACCGTTTGCTCAAGGAGATGGGGCTTTCCACCCGACCAAAAGACAACACAACTAAGCAAGAAACCTTACACCAAGAAGATTTAGGTGCGGCTTTTATAAAAAGACATTACTCTTTGAAATAGTAAAAAAGTCATTAGTCATTAGTCATTAGTCATTAGTCATTAGTCATTAGTCATTGGTCATTAGTCATTAGTACCAATGAATAATGACTAAATCGACGGACGACTATTCCTCCCACCGCTTGAAGGAATGGGATTCCCGCCGATTTTCGTTGACACCCATAGGCATTGCTATGTCCTTACAGAGTGGTATATTTACCTGAAAATAGCTGTTTGTTCTTTCGCTAAAGCTAATGCTTGATGAGCATTTCTAAACTTTGTTTCATCTGTAAATTTATGACCAAAACACTTTAAATAAGCTTCCAGGTATCGAATACGTAAGTATGGATCAGCCGAACTCTCAAGAAAAGGGAGGTCAGCTTCAACCATAAACCGAATAGCTAACAAGGGGATAGGGCTACGAAGTGGACGAAAGTTTGGGTTGTGCAAAAGTTTTTTTATTTAGTGCAGGATTATATAGAAGGAAAAAATTTAGCTCAGGAACTCCGGGAGGTGGGAAGCTTTTCAGAGGGTGAAGTTATAAACATTCTCAAGGAAATTCTAAACTTACTCAATTATATCCATAATTATGACGGTACTAACGGAGTTATACATAGAGATATTAAGCCTGCTAATATCATACGCTGTAGTCAGGACGATAAGCTATATCTAATAGATTTCGGTGCAGTTAAACAGATATTGCAAGGATTAGAGGTTGAGACAACATCTATAGTGCTAGATCCGCATTTTGCACCGCCTGAGCAATTTGATCATGACAAAGTATCCCCTGCATCAGATTTATACGCCACAGCCACAACTTGTCTGTGTTTGTTAACAGGATTTACAGATACTCGTGAGCTTATCTTGAATTCAAGTTGGAGAGCTCATGTGCCAGTGAGCGATCAGCATTTTGCAAAAGCTTTAGACGAAATGCTCAAACGCAGACAAGAAGACCGTCCTCAGTCTGCTCAAGAGGTTCTTAAGATTCTGTCTGGTGAACGTAATTCAGGCTCACATCCTACTCAAAGACCTAATTCAGGCTCGTCTCCCAAACCAAGAATGTTGAGGAGATTTCTTGATTGGGTGAAGCAACTTCCTAGACGCTGGCGTTCGATAATAAGTTTTGTCTTTCCGTTTTCATTAGGAATAGCGATCGCAGTTGCTTGCTATTTTATATTTCATCCAAAGTCACCAGTCCCACCACCACCTTTTGCCAACTATTTTAGCAGAGGGGAAGAATCTTTAATTGCTCAACTAAATGCAAAATCTAAGAACCCAAGTTGCAAAGACGCTTACAATTTAAAGCAAGAAGGAATGAAAGCTTTTAAACAAGCTAGTTCGTCTGCTAATGAAAACCTTTTTAAAAAAGCTGATGATTTGTTTACACAATCCATAGATAAATTTAAACTAGATCCTAATGTAACAAACTCCAGCACAAATTTTTGTATAGTTGATCCTGAAACATTTATTTACCAATACAACTCTAAGGTTGCTCAAACTGTATCAGCACGTAATGGTAGTCTGCCAACAATTGCAGTTGTTATTCCAAGTGAATCCAACCTTGATATTACACTAGAAATACTGCGTGGTGTAGCCCAAGTCTTAAAAGAACAAAATACAAACACACCATTGTTTCAAATCCTCCTAGTAAAGGATAATAATAATCTAATAGAAGACGTAAAAAGGATAGCTAACTATATATCTAATAATAATATACCAGAAGAATTTGATTATTTTCAGAAGAGTCAAAACTTAGGAGTTATTGGTCGCTATACAAGCAGATATATTTGGGAAGCAGGAGGAATTTATGGGGGGCAAAAACTTGTTCTGATTGCACCCACAAGTACCGCTATTAGGGAATTTCCTCCTGAAACATTACAACCAAATTTGCATCATTATGTTTTCCGCACAGCCTCTAATGATTCAATTGCAGCTAAAAACTTAGCTGAATATATGTGGGACGCTCTTAAATTGAGGAAAGTACTGATTATTTACGAATCTACAGATCCTCATAGCAAATCTCTGACCGAAGAATTTCAAAATCAATTAACAAATAGAAATCCCAATGAAATAAATTACCAACTTTGCGATTTATCAGCATCCTCTTTTAATAAAAAAAATTGCATAAGCACGGTGAAAACGGCAGAAGCAGAAGTAAACGCCTTAATGTTAGCTCCTGGTTATATAACCTTAAACAATATACTGAATATTGCTCAATTAGGAGCAAATAGAAATTTTAAAATCCTCACAGGGGATGTTCTGTATAATAGACAAATATCAAAGAACCCTGAAACATTTACTAACAAAATAGTGCTTGCTGTTTTTTCCCACGCAGATAAAGTTCAAAACAATTTCAAGAGTCAAACTATAAACCTTTGGGGAATAAAAAAAGTGAGTTGGAGAACAATGACTTCGTATGACGCAGCGCAGGCATTTGTTAAAGCTTTGAGTGACCTTCGTGAAAATGCTAATCCAACTCGTCAAAATATATACGAAAAGTTGAATAATACTAGCTTTTCTGCTCCAGGTGCTACTACAGAGGTAAGATTTGATCCAGATCACGATCGCAAAGCAGCTACAGGGGTTGGTGTTTTAGTACAACTTAATCGAAGTAATCCTAACAGTGATGAATATGGTTTTACTCTTCTGGAAACACCACAACGAAATAATCCCTAAATAAAACGTACAAACTGTCAACGTAACAATGTAATTTTTTCATAAAAACTTGAAATTTATGCCTGAACGCTTTTCTCTCAAAGCCTCTCAACAGGGAAAAAAACTCATCAAGGAAGCCTGGAAGAGGCTAATTGTGAGACATGGAACGACAATTGCAACTGCTTCAGATATGAATGCAATATTTCTTAGAGAAGCAAGTAAGATTTTACAACCAGATAAAAACTGGGATAATGTTTCAGAAGACCATTGTGCTGTATCTGAAGCTACTTTGAAACGCTTTCGGGTAGCAAAGGAACGTATTACTGCTTCTACTTTTAAGACTTTTTGTCAAGTGTTGAACTTGAACTGGGAAGATGTAGCAGAAAATGAAGCAGATGCTAATAGAGATTTGAGCGAAGCACCCCCTCCTATTAATTTTTATGGACGTACCCAAGAATTAGCTGAACTTCAGCAATGGCTTATCCAAAAAGGTTGTCGATTAGTCTTTATTCACGGAATGGGGGGAATTGGAAAAAGCGCCTTAGTTCGCCATTTAGTAGATAGAATTGCTGACAAATATAATCGTTTAATTTGGCTTTCTCTAGAATCAGCACCACCATTTAACAAGATATTGAACAGACTGGTGCAATTTTTATCTAAAGGTGAACAAGAAGAAGCCGATATTTCCCAACTCATGCAGTATTTACATCAGCAAAAATGTTTAATAGTGCTGGATGCTTGGGAGGAAATTATGGACAATAAGAGCGAAGATTATACAAAGTATAATGTATTTGTAGAGAGAGTTGCTAAAGAATCCCACAAAAGCTCTTTATTATTACTTAGTAGAAGAAAACCTGACAATATTGCAATATTAGAAGGAAAATTTGTTTTTTCTAAAAAGTCGTTACCTCTCATCAAAAAAGACGTAAAAGAATTTTTAAGTGCAGAAGGTCTATTTGGTACAGATATTGAACTAGAGAAATTTAGTGAGCGTTATAATAACCCGTGGATACTTAAAAGAATTATACAAAGCATTCATAATGTCTTTAATGGTGATATATCACCATTTATAAATAATGGTGAAGTGACAACTGTTCTTGATGAATTAACCACTGGTTTTTTAAATCAGCAATTTAAAAAACTTTCACAATTAGAAATAAATCTGATTTATTGGGTAGGTATCAGACGCAATACAGCCTTATGGAATGAATTAGTACAAGATAGTCAGCAATTTTTAACTTATCAGCAGTTATTTGAAACTGTCAATAATTTAATTGTAAGGCATTGCTTAATGGCTAAAAGCACAGAAGAAGTTCCAGTAATTTATATACTAGAACCAGTTATTTTAAAATATAGTAATGAGCTATTTATCGCAGAAAATTACGCGCAAATTAACCAAGTATTTCAAAATGGGATCATTAATGGTTGTGAACTCTTTATTACTCATGGTTTCATTACAGGATATCCAAAAGATGAAGAACTCAATCAGGAACAAATGAGGCGGATTGTTAAACCCATTGAAAAAATGCTATTGGCTAACTTTCGTAGTCAGCAGCAACTTGAAAATCAACTTAAAAAAGTTTTGTCACTATTGGAAGATAAAGGATTGTCTCAAGGATATGCCTCCCAAAATATTTCACATTTGATCTCGGCTGGCAAACAAATCTAGCTAAGTGTCCACCCGTGTATAAGTAAGTTGACAGAATAAAACTAGACTAAAACCCTCTTCCCTCGTGCCTCTTGCCTTCTGCCTCCTGGCTTATCCCAATGTCCAGCAGTCTAAGTCAAATACCCCATGCTTGCACTGTCTTTTTAGGTTTTCGAGAAATTTATATTTTGGAAGTCCCTCATTTTGCATTAATCTCTAAAATTAAAATGCCTTAGCACATTTGCTTTAGTCATGGAGGGAGGAAACTTAAACAGTGGATATTTTAGATTTATTTTATAAGGGCGGGGCAGCGATGTGGCCTTTGCTTGTTCTCTCAATTCTGTCTTTGAGTGTGATTTTTGAGCGTTTGTGGTTCTGGTTGCGGATTTTGACTCAAGAAAAGCAAATAGTCGATCGCATCCTAGATGCTGCCCAGCATAATTGGCAAGAAGCTGCTGACATCGCAAAACAAGCAAGCCATCAGCCTGTCGGGCGTTTTCTCTATGCTCCCTTACGTTTTCCAAAAACTGACGTGGAAACCTTTCGACTAGCACTTGAGTCCACAGCAGAAGACGAATTGGCTGGAATGCGGCGGGGCGAAAAGCTTTTAGAAGCTGTGATTGCCCTCGCGCCTCTGCTGGGATTATTAGGTACTGTTTTGGGTCTAATCCAGTCTCTGCGCTCAATTCGGATTGGCGATTTGGGAACTGAATCTACCGCCGGGGTGACTACTGGTATTGGTGAATCCTTAATTAGTACGGCAGCAGGGCTAATAGTTGCCATTATTAGTTTGGTATTTTATCGCCTATTTCAAAGTTTTGTAGTCAACCAAGTCAAAGTTTTTCGCAAGGCGGGGAATGAGATGGAATTGCTCTACCGCCAGTCCCCTCCTGATTTTAGTAATAGTACATCAGCAATTGTGCAAGAAAATTTCACTCCACCCCGCAAGCCAGGAAAGACTAGGTTTCCTGAACCTCCTGAACCCCCGAATTCACCTAATTAGTCAAAAATTCAACCCCCGAACTAGGCGTTTAAATTGAGAAAATGAAAGTTAATCTACATACCCCAATTGAAGAAGTCCAAATTCAAATCATCCCTTTAATAGATGTTGTTTTTTGTATTTTGACGTTTTTTTTATTAGCGGCATTACAATTTACCCGCCAACAGGCAATAAATGTTGATTTGCCCAAAGCCAGCGCCAGTTCAGTATCTGGAATAACATCACAGAGTGGAAGTCTGATTGTAACTATCGATGCCGTTGGCAACACTTACATAGAAAAACAGCCTGTACAACGGGATGATTTGGGAGCGAGGTTAAAACAGTATCTCCAAGCAAACCCTAGTGCCGTTGTGGTGCTAAATGCTTCGCGGACAGCAACTTATAATGATGTTATTGAGACATTGGATTTGCTACGGCAAGTAGGAGGCGATCGCGTTTCTTTGGGAATTATTCCTGGCCCATCTCAACCACCCACAAACTCACTTAACCAGCCTAATATCCCCTCTTTCCCAATCAATCCTGGTGCTGCACCAATACCCACCACTGCACCAGTCCCAGGCATCAATCCCGAAGGGAATCTTACCCCTAGATTTCCCTTAGCACCTAATTCTGTACCTCTTCCTGGCATAACTCAGCCTCCAACTGGACAAGGCATCAGTCCTATCAATCCTGGTATTTCCAACCCACCAGCATCCCAAGCGCCTGTAGCACCTAAACAAACCCAACCTCCTCTTAAAAGATGAGATAGGGGCAGGGGGCATGGGGCATTGGGCATGGGGCATTGGTTATTTCCCCTCTACTTCCCCTGCCTCCCCTACTCCCCCTTTCAAGGGTAGGTTTTTTGGAATCTCAAAAATAGTTGAGAAAATTATCAACTGTTTAACGTGATTTGGTCGTTTCAGGATTTAAACATCGGCTGAAATATTCAAAAAATGACCAAATACAAAATACCTACCTTTGTAAGCCCTACTCCCCACTTCCCACTCCCCACTCCCCACCCACATTTATGTCTAATAAAATTACGGTTCAGGTAAATGGGGAAACCCATAGCTGCTCATTTCAAACTTCTTTACCCGACTTACTTCAACAGTTGGGTT